>JBBQAK010000481.1:0-1777 GCA_038316215.1 Gemmatimonadales bacterium
ATCGTGGGCATCTGTGGCATGAAGCCGGGCTGCAACGACAGGTCGAGCGCGGACAGCAGTTCGTCGCGACTCTTGAGGTCGAACAGCTCTTCGTCTGACGCCACGGCCGGCGGTAATGCCGGTGACGTAGCCAATTTCGACGCATCGCACGGCATGTCGTACGCGATGCGCAACGCGCCTTCATAACGCGACTCCACGCGCGTGTACGTCGAATCTTTCTGACACAACCGATACCGCGTGCGCGCCGACGCCGACATTTTCGTGGTGTCCACCACCGAGCCTTTGCTCGAGCCGCCGCCCACGCTCACGGTTACATCGCCGCCATCGCCGGTCACCACGGTGGTGTCGCGCGCGCTCGAATCACCAGCGGCGCCAGTGAGTCGCGCCGCCGGAATCGCCGCCAGCGAGAAGTCGCCGTTCACCTCGTCATAGGTAAACTTTTCATCGATGCTGAACGGCGTCCGGATAAAGCCCAGTTGCATGGACGCCGTCGCGCTGTTCGCGCGTGGCAGCCAGAACTTACCCTGATACAACCCGTACTCCACGGTGATGGCATCGAGCTTGGCCTTGGCCGGACGGAAGGTGGCCTTTACCCAGGCGGGCGCGTCTTCGTCATCACCGGTATTGCTGGCCCGCGCCCTGACCGACGGCGCCCGCAAGATCGAGTCTTTCACGTACAGCTCACGCGGCATACGCGCGCGTGCGATCGAATCGCGTAAGCGATCGGTCTCCCGACTCACCTGGGCGTCGATCTTGCTCTCCTCCGAGGCCACATCCCAGATCTCAAGGTCCATCGCCAAGCGATACGCCGCGCGCACCAGCTGTCCGCCGTCGCGATCGAACCAGAACGAGCCCACGAACACCCGCCAATCAGGGCGGCGTGCGGTAATGCGCAATTCGCGCAGCTTGATCACCCGTCCGCCGTCCAGCTTGATATCCACTGAGTCGCCGGTGGCATACTTGTAGTAGGTCTCCGCTCCATTGGCGAGCGGATGAATAATTTCGCGCTCATCGATGTCGGTCTTCACCACACCGAAGTTGCTGGACGGAAACCAGAGCGACTCGCGACCCGGGAAGTATGGGATTGAGATCGCACCGCTGAAGTCACCGCTGGCGCTCGACGCCATCGGCACCGTCATCCGCGACCCGATGGGCCGCACCCGCACGCCCACGTCGCGGCGCCATGAGATCTCGGCCACGTTATCACCGCGGAAGACTAGCTTTTCCAGTCCCAAACGCTTGGCACCCATGCCCATCGAAATACGCTGGGTGGCGGTGGCCTTGTAGGCGCGGAGCGCGCTGTCCTGCCGCACGCGGGCCTCACGAGCCCGCAGGAGGATGAGCCGAGCCTCGGGGTCGCTGAAGGCCGTGGCGCTGGCGGAATCGGCCCGCAGGCGTCGCACGACGCTGTCGGGCGACAGCTGTCGGCGGGCAATGGATCGGGCGTCACGAGTGGCCTCTCGCGCCGTGGTCCGCTCTTCGGCCGTGAGCGTGTCGCGCTTCGCCGGTGGCGTGCGTCGCGCCTGCCCCAACAGCAACGCGGGGCACGCCGCGGAAATCAGGCTCATTGCCCCGAGCAGGGCAAAGGCACGAAACGAATTCGAGTGACGCATGAACCGGGGAACAGGAAAAGATGACCGAAACCACTGACTGGATATCCGTACGGGGGTCGGCGCGGCGGAATATCAGTTCCTGCCCGGCTCCGATCCGCCACGGCGATGCGACGGTTGTTGGAATGAGCGCCGACGGCAAGAGTTTTTCGATTCGAAAGTTCAAC
>JBBQAK010000314.1:0-4778 GCA_038316215.1 Gemmatimonadales bacterium
ATGGCCGTCACACCTTTTTCGAACACAAACTCCAAGTGATCGGCAAAGGCTTTGAAGCCATGGACTTCGAGCTTCGTCAAACGCACTAGAACGCTCTCCCAGTTCGATAAACCAGCACAGGCGCGACGCGCAGGGCGCGCAAAGAATCCGCAAGCGGGGTGGCCTGCATCGGCGACTCAAAGGCGCCGGTATACACATTCGCACTGCCATCAGGCTGCAGCAGCGCATACGCGATGATGCCTCGGTTCGACAGCTCGGCGAGTCGCGTGGGGATCAAGGTCGGCGTGATGTTGCGCGCCAGTTGTAGCGCGTACGGCACCGACACGATGCTCCCCGATCCGACGATTTTCTGCGCGCGCAGCTTGATCAGTAACGACTCCGCTTGCGCGCGCGACGCTGATGCGCCAACCGTGACGCGGAACCACTGTTCGCTGCCCTCGACCACCGGCGACAACGCGACGGCGTCAAGCGCGCGCACGCGCGCATCCGGCATGGCCGCTGCGCGCGTGTTGGCCGTCGCGAAGTACACCGCGTAGCGCGAGGCGGATGCGGAGTCGGCGGCGTTCTCCACGCTGAGCGGTGGAGCCGGTGGGCGGACGCTGTCCGGTGCCGGAATGATGGTGCCGCTGGAGTCGCGCAGGAGCGAGTCACGCTGCGCGCTGTCGCTGCGCACCGTGGTATCCATCGGTGTCGGCGGGACCACAACGGTCGTGCTGTCGGGTTCACGCTGCCTGCCCGTGATCAGTTCCGCGACCGGTTCCGGGAGGCGCGCCAGCAGTTCCGGCCAGAAGGCCCCGACCGCGACGGCGATCGCACCGATCACGGCCACGATCGCGATAAAGCGACGGCGGCGGCTCGACTCGTCTTCGGCCGCTGCGGCGCGTGCGCGGGCGGCGGCGGGCCGAGGCGTGGGCGGCGGCGGTTCGGGCTGGGGGGGCGCCGGCGGTGCGATCAGCGGCACACCCGGCGGCGTAGGGAAGACCGTGTCACCGACGGGCATCAGTGCGCCGACGTACGCACACAGGTCGGCGAAGCCGGGCGCCGCCGGATTCGCTACGACGACGAGCAAGGCACCGACTTGATGAAAGCCGGCGGCGAGGCGACGCCACCGTTCGTTTGCATAGACCGCGTCGTGCGCCACCGCTTCCGTGCCACTGGGCATCAGGAATACGTTGTCGGCACCCTGCATCGGACGCGCAATCTTGTTGAGCGAGACGCCATACAAAAAGCTGTCCGAAATCCCGTGCGGATCATCGCCGGTGAGCAGTGCTTCGATCGCGGGCGCCTCGCCGAGCAAGTCGGCCACGGCCACACGTCGACGGAGACCCTGTGCCCGGGCGACACCGAGCGCCGTCGACGCCGCCAATGCGGAGTCGGTCGCGGCGATGACCACGGAGCAGATTCCGTCGAGCAGGGGCGCCAAGCGGCGACCCTCCATCTCCCACGATTCGGTCAGATTGAGCGGCGTCACGGTGCCCCCTCGAAGATCCAATAACTCTGTCCCGACGATTTACCAACGCGTTCTGCGTCGGCGCGAGTCGGGTACGGACCGAGCACGACGCGATACAACGTTTTCCCCGCACGATCGGATGTCGTAATGCGCGGCGTCTCGCCGTCCACACGAATGCGCGACGCGACTTGACGCGCCTGCTTCTCGTCGAGCACGGCGGCGAACGAGACCGTGAAGGCCGCGCTGGTCGCTGTGTCACGTCGCGTGGTATCGCGGACGATGTTTCGCGCGGCGGCGCTGTCGGCGTAGTCCACGGAGTCGCGCGGAGCACTGGTCCGGAACTGTACGGGCTGATCGAGCCCGGCCGCACGTGGGCGGAAACCGTTCCAGCGCACTGTATACCAGAACTGACGCGCGCCTCCCTCGACGGTCTTCAGGTCAGCCAGCGATGACGGATGCACAAACACGACGTCGTCACCCCGCGTGGTCGCGATTTCGCCGTCGGGCAAGACGAGCGGCAGATCGCCGCGCCACTCGCTGCGCACCACGCCGATGACGGCGTCGTTCCCGAGACTCATCACGTACACAGAATCGGTGCCACCGCGCACCAGCAGCATGCGACCCAGCGGGTCCATGCGCAATGCACGCGGCACGCCGGGCAGGCGAATCGTGCCCGTCACGCCTTCCTCGAACCGATCAACGACGCGAAGCAGTGATTCGTTTGCGATGGCGACGAACAGGCGGTCACCACTTGGCGTGGCGGCAATCGCGGTCACGGGGTCGCCCATGTCAACTTCGAGCACTTTGGCGAGATCGCGCGTACGCACCGCGATCACTTCTTCATTGCCGCCGAAGAACACACGGTCACCCACGGTGCCCGCGGTGGCGCCGAGTGACTTCCGCAATGTGGCTTCGTTACCGCCGATGTCGAACGACAGACTGTCGGTGACGTCCTGACCGGGCGGACGTACGCGCCACACGATCGCCCGATCGCCCTTGGCACCGGCCACGATCAGCGAGCCATCGGCCTGCGCATAGAGGGCATGCGCGGGCAGGGTGGGCGTGAAGCGCCAATCGCCGCCGCTCGGCGTGTATCGCGTGATCTCGCCATCGACGGTGAGCGCGTAAATCGCGCCACCGTCGGCCGACGAGGCCACCGCGACGTCATCAGTTCGTGAAGTGGTGACGGTGCCGAGGCGGAGGTCGATGCGAACCGGAGCACCACTGGAGTCCACCGCCGCGAGGTACCCATCTTCGGCTCCGAACGCGATGATGCGATCGAGGGCAGGGACGCGTGAGCTCGAGCGCCACAGCGTGGAATCGAGATCAGGGTACCGCGCAGCGCTCATGACACCGCCGTCGCGCGAGACGCGCAACACGATGGGGTCCGGACCACCGGGGATACTGGGAGTGGCGTCGGCTCCGGAAGGGCGGGACGAGCGATCGGCACAGCCGCCGGCAACACCGCACGCGAGGAGCACGAGCGCCGACGCGATGAGCGTGCGCACGAGGGAAAAGTACCTGTCAGAGGCAGGTGCAGGGAGGGGGGACGGCAGGGGAAATCCCCCATCGTCCCCCCCTTGTTCTCCATCCCCGTTCAGACGGGGGCGACGACTCAGTAGCTCGCGCCGAAGAACCAGGTGCCAAAGCCCTTCGTGCCTGGGCGGCTGATCGGTACGGCCCAGTCCCAGCGGACAATGGCAATGCCGAAGAGATTCAAGCGTGCGCCGAAGCCATAACTCTGCAGAATCGCGCGCTGGCGGGAGAAATCGTACCCCTCAGGGCGACTACCCACCACTTGCTGGCCCTTCGACCAGGCCACACCGGCGTCGTAGAAAAACAGGCCGTCGAGGGGAGGCAGTCCGATCGGCAGGCGACGACCGAAGCTCCGGATGATCGGGAAGCGCAGTTCGGCATTGGCGAAGGCCACCCGGCTACCGATGAGCTCGACGGAATTACACGACGTGCCGTCGTCGGTGGGCAGGCCGGTGCAGGTGACCGAGCCCAAGTTTTCGCGGTTGTAGCCGCGGATGAAGTCGGGACGACCGATCCACTTCGGGAAGCGCAGCTCGTCACGACCCACCGACATGCTGCCGGTGAACCGGGTGGCGAACGTGACGTAGTTGAAGAGGATCGGGTAATAGCCGCGGACATCCGCGAGGTACTCCGTCCACTTCCAGGTCCCGACGCTCGGCTCCACTTCGAGTCGCAGGCGGCGCCCGGAAATCGGCCCCGTGTACCCGAAGAGCGTGTTGTCGGTGACGAACGCCAACGACGGCGAGATCGTGTTGGCCGACGCGACGTTTCGAGTCGAGCCGCGCTCGAAGCCGGTGGCGAATCCCTGCTGGTAGTCCACCAGACGCGTGAACGGAAAGACCTGCTGGTCGATGTTCTGGAAGCGCGCGCCCAGCTCGAAGCGCGTGAAACGGTTGAGGGGATAGAGGCCAGCCGCGAACACCTGCCGAATGACGAGCCGTGTAATCTCCTGCGATTCCGAGAACTGGTTGTTGCCGAGCGGTTTCTGGATGTAATTCGACAGCAGGTAGATGGGCTGTTGCACCACACCCGTGGTGTATTGCAGGCGGCGTCCAAGACTCGTGTAGCCCACGAACACCTGTGCGTCGCTGAGCTGCCCGTTGATCGCGCCGGAGAGCGCAAGACGTCGATCGCCCAGCAGATCACTGAGGACGACCGTGGTGCCGCCGAACGTGCCCTGCCCGAATCCACCTTGCTGGTACCCGATGGATGGCTGCGCCACATACTCCGGCGTGAGTCGGGCCTTGTAGCGGTAATCGCGGAACTTGGTGGAGTCGGGAAGATTGAAGTCGAAGCTGTCCATCAGCGCGCGCACGCTGACCGTTTCCGCCAAACGGGAGGCGACGGACACGGGGAGGTCGTCCGACGCGCGTGCCGCCGCACCGACCGTGGGCCGGTAGAACGACTGACGGGCGGCTGCGGTATCGCCCAGCGTAGCGCGATTCAAATGCGCGGTGGGATCGACTTTGACCGGCGTGGTCGGTCCGGTGGTCGGCTTTGCGGGCGCGCCGCCTTGCGCCACCACCACCGGATCGCGATATGGCTCTTTTTTGAGCGACCGCGGATTCTTGATCTTCCAGATCGCGTGGTCGGTCTTTTCGTAGTACACGAACGCCAAGACGTCCGCGCCGCGGGCCCACGTAATGGCTGGCGACTGCTCGGCGACGGCCGTGACGGCACCGAGAACGTTCGTGAGTTGGTAGTGCTCCTTCTCCTCGAGCTCGTAGAGGAAAATATTGGCGGTCCCGGTGCGATCGGTGATATACGCCAGGGACTTACCGTCGGGCGCCCA
>JBBQAK010000453.1:0-2843 GCA_038316215.1 Gemmatimonadales bacterium
GAAGAAAGGCTGGGGCGCGGCGTGGGAGACCAACCTGTCGTTCGGTCTGCAGGTCATCTCCTCACGTAACAACCTGCTGAACGCCACGGGCATCGGCTTCGTGACCAACACGAACAACTCTGTGGGGTCGGCGGCCACGACCACCGGCGGCGGCGGATTCACCGAGCAGCGGCAGTTCGGCTACCTCAGTCAACTGCAGATCGGCAATTTGAACCGGCGCTTCCTGCAGGTTGGCGTGCGCATCGACAAGAACTCGTCGTTCGGTACGGCCGCACCGGCATTCGTGCTCCCGAAGATCGGCGGCAGCTGGGCCATTTCCGAAGAAGATTTCTTCGGCCCGCTCTCCGGCGTTATCAATACGCTGCGCTTGCGCGCGGCGTATGGCACCACAGGTCGCTCACCGAATCCGGGCGACGCGCTCAATACGCTCGTGGCTGCACCGTTCAACATCATCGGCAGTACGTCCGCCGGCGCTATTCCGGGCAACCCAGGCAACGGTGATCTCAAGCCGGAACGTGGCACCGAGTTCGAGGCCGGCCTCGACGCCGGCTTCTTCAACAACCGTCTGTCGGCCGAGCTCACGTACTTCAAGAAAACCACGAAGGACCTGATCATCGCCAAGCCGGTTCCGCCGTCACTCGGTTACTCGTCGAACCCGTTGGCGAACATCGGCTCGGTGTTGAACAGCGGTTTCGAGCTTGCCCTCAATTTCAGCGCGCTCAACACGCAGAACGTGCGCTGGGATATCCGCGCTGGCGCCAACACTCTGCACAACGAACTCACGAGCCTCGGCACGGTGCTTCCGTTCGCGCTCGGCGGCGTTGGTCGGACCATTGTCGGACAGCAGCTCGGCGTACCGGTGTCCAAGCGTATCGAGTCGATCAACACCACGACGAACGTCGTCACGGTGAGCGACACGTTGGCGCCGATGGGCAACCTGTTCCCGACGCTCGAGTGGAACCTCAGCAACACGGTCACGCTCTTCAAGAATTTGCGGATGAGCGCGTTGCTCGACGCGAAGCGCGACTTCATCATCATGAACAACACGGCGTTTTTCCGGGAAACGCAGTTGGTGCGTTCGAACCTGCGCCTCGACCCGTCGGTGCTGTCGGCCGAAGAGCGCTTGCGCCGCTACGGCAACCCCACCTCGGGCCAGCCGGCGTTCGTGACCAACACGGGCAAGGCCGCCACCGTGAACGACGTGCGTGACGCCTTCCTCGAGCGTGGTGATTTCGTGAAGCTGCGCGAGATCGCGGCCACCTATACGCTGCCTAACAGCCTCGCCCGGAAGATGAACGGTATCGTGGACGGCGCCTCCGTTACGTTCGCGATGCAGAACATCAAGATCTGGTCAGACTACTCGGGCCCCGATCCCGAAGTGAACGCCCAGACCGGCGCATTCTCGCGCGAAGACTTCCTCACGTTGCCGAATCCGCGGAAGACCGTGCTTCGTTTCAACTTCACCTTTTAACCGCGAGATGATCATGAAGCAGAAGATTCAACGCGCGGTTACGCGCACGCTGGCCGGTACCACGCTGGTGTTGGGCGCGGTCGCCTGTTCCGACCAGTTCCTGCAGGTCACCAACCCGAATGTCATCGACGCGGCCACGGTCGATCCGACATCATCGGGCGCGACGCTGGCGGCCTCAGCGCAACAGAACTTCGCGACGGCGCTTGGCTGGCTCTCGATGTATAGCGGCTACTTTACAAACGAGGTCAACGTCTCGGATACCTTTCCGACACGGAACGAGTTTGGTTTCCGCACGGTCTCCGACCTCAACGGTTCGTTGAACGGCGACGTCTGGGCACCGATCTCGCTGGCCACCGCGTCGGCAAAGACCGTGCTCGACCTCACGCTGCCGAACCCGACGACCAACATCAGCCTCGCGCGCGCCGCCACCTTTCGCGGCTTCTCGATCCTGTTGATGGCGACGGATTTCTGCACGGGCTCACTCTCATCGGGCCCGGAGCTCACCACGGCGCAGCTGCTTGATTCCGCGTCGTTCTGGTTCTCGCGCGGATACGACGTGGGCAAGGCCAACGGCACGGCCGACGGTATCGCGCTGTCGAACGCGGCGCTCGTGGGCCGCGCGCGCGCCAGGCTTCAGAAGGGCGACAATGCCGGTGCCGCGGCCGACGCGGCACTGGTTCCGTCGGGCTTCGAGTACAGCATGCGCTACACGGACGATGCGAACAGCCGCACGCGCCTCTCGAACCGCCTGTACCAGTTCAGCTTTGACCGCGGCTCGATCAGCGTGGCGCCGTGGTATCGCCAGACCGATCCCCGCGTACCCTTCCGCGCGCCAGGCTCGGGCACGGCAGCGCCGCAGGACCAGGTACCGGGCGGCTTCTACCAGCAGGCGAAATACCCGGGCTACGCGTCGAGTATTCGTCTCGCCTCGAAGCTTGAAGCGGACTACATCGCCGCGGAGGCGTCAGGCAGCGCCACCACGCAGCTGACGCTGATCAACGCCCGTCGTGTGGCCAACGGGCAGACGGCGTACGCTGGTGCAACCGATGCGGTCAGTGTCAAGACGGAGCTGTTCAATCAGCGTGCCCTCGAGTTCTATCTGGAAGGCAGGCGCTTGGCGGACTTCCGGCGCTCGCCGGCGTCCACGACCGCGACGGTCACCGCCACGGGCCAGCCGTACTTCAAGCCCGGCTACGCGAACACCGGTGTGCAGACCTGCTACCCGTTGCCGCGCGCTGAGCGTGATAACAACCCGAACATGGCCGGCAAGTAAGCCTGTCCGATCGGGGTGGGGTTTCGGGAACGGGCGCCGGGGAATCCCCCAGCGCCCGTTTTCCGCGTGCCCGCGAACCGTCAAGACTTCCTGACACTC
>JBBQAK010000366.1:0-4158 GCA_038316215.1 Gemmatimonadales bacterium
GGGCGGCCGTCCGGCACCTTTCCGGCGGCGGCCCTGTTTTCGCAGTTCACCCCGACTCCCTGCCTCACTTAGATTCCGCCGTATGACCATCACCATTACCCCGACCGAGAGCGCGGGAGTCTCGCGCCGGATGCAGATCTCGGTGCCGGCAGACACCGTCGCGTCCTACGAAGATCAAGCGGCGCGCAAGTACGCGACGCAAGCCCGCATTCCCGGCTTCCGCCCCGGCAAGGCTCCGGCCGCGATGGTGCGCAAGCGCTACGCCGCTGAAGTCCGACAGGAAGCGATCGAACTCGCGATGAACGATGCGTTCCGCGAGGCCATCGAGCGCGAGGGCCTCAAGCTCGCCGCGCAGCCGCACGTTCACGATCTCAAGGCCGAGCCCGGCCAGCCGCTCGAGTTCGAGTTGCACTGTGAAGTGCGCCCCGAACTCGCCCTCGAGAAGCTCGACGGCTTCACGGTCACCCGTCGCGACTCGCTCGTGACCGATGACTTGGTCGACGAGCAGATCGAGAAGATCCGCGAGCAGAAGGCGGATTGGGCCCCGGTCGAAGACAAGCCCGCGCCCGGTGACATGGTCACCGTGATGCTGTCGACGGCTGACGCTGATGGTTCCCTGCCCGAGGGCAAGGAGTACCGTCTCGTCCTCGGCGGCGGCCAGGCGATCGCCGGCATCGAAGAGCTCATTATGGAGACCGCCCCCGGCGGGACCACCGAGCGTCAGGTGCGCTGGCCCGAAGACTTCCCCGATGAATCACAGCGTGGCGCCACGAAGCTCGTGCGCGTCGTGCTCACCGATGTGAAGCGCAAGTCGCTGCCGGCGCTCGACGACGCGTTTGCGCGTGAAATCGGCGACTTCGATACCGTACAAATCCTGCGTGACGCCGTGCGCACCGACATGGGCGAGCACTCGAAGCGTGAAGCCGATGCCGAGGTGCGTGGTCAGGTCATCGATCAGATCGTCGCAGCGAATCCGTTCGACGTGCCCAAGGCGTGGGTCATGCAGCTCGTCGACGGCTACATGCAGATGTATGGCGTGCCCGATGCAGAAAAGCAGCGCTTCTCGCAGGAATTCATTCCGATGGCGGAGCGTCAGGTGCGTCGCGATCTGATCATCGACACGATCGCCGAGCGCGAGTCGCTCACCGCGAGCGCGTCGGCGGTGGATGCTCGTATCGAGGAGCTCGCGAAGACCCGGAACGTGGATCCCGGCCAGGTGTACGCGCAGCTGCAGAAGTCGGGTCGTTTGCAGGAGATCGAGCGTGAACTCACCGAAGACCGCGTCTTCGGCTGGCTGCTCGAAAAGAATCCGGTCACGACGGCGTAATTACACGATCCCCGTTCGAGACACCGCCCGACCAACCGTTTCAGGAGAGTTGTAGCATGGCATCGATTTACATGCCGTACATCATCGAGCGCTCAAGCCGTGGCGAGCGCACGTATGACATCTTCTCGCGTCTGTTGATGGACCGTATCGTGTTCCTGGGGTCGCCCATCAACGACGACGTCGCGAACATCATCATCGCGCAGCTGCTTTTCCTCGAGGCCGACAACCCCGAGAAGCCGATCCATCTGTACATCAACTCGCCGGGCGGCAGCGTGTCTGCCGGCTTGGCGATGTACGACACCATGCAGTTCATCAAGGCACCGGTGCACACGACGTGCATGGGTATGGCCGCCAGCATGGGTGCGTTCCTGCTTTGCGCCGGCGCCGCCGGCCATCGCAGCGCACTGCCGCACTCGCGCATCATGATCCACCAGCCGTCGCAGAACGGCGGCGGTGGCTCAGCGTCGGATATCGAAATTCAGGCGCGCGAAATCCTGTATCTCCGTTCGAAGATGAACGAGTTGATGGCCAAGCACTCCGGCAAGCCGGTGGAGCAGGTCGAGCGCGATACCGACCGTGATCGGTTCATGAGCGCCGAAGACGCCAAGGTGTACGGCCTCGTCGACAACGTGATTCAGCATCAGGCGGAGCTGGTTGCGGTAGCGAAGTAGGTCTACGAACTGCCAACTGCCTAGGTGGCAGGGTGGAGGGTATCAGGAAGGAGGAGGCAGCAACCGCTCGCGCGGTACCGCTGCTTCCTCCTTCCTTTTTCATCGCCTTCCTGCGTCCTAAGCAGTGGGCCGTTGCGAAGCCGACTGTACGCGCATCATGATCTCCACCGCCGGTCTGGTCGTGAGCCGCGCAAATGGCCGCACACTGTCCGGATCAAGCGTGGTGAAATCAAATCCACGCACCAGGCTCGCTAAGATCAACGCCGTCTCGATCGTCGCGAAGGCGGCCCCCACGCAAATCCGCGGCCCAGCGCCGAACGGGATGTAGGCGCCCGGCGTCATCTCGGCTTCGCGCTCGGGGAGAAAGCGATCGGGATCGAAGCGGTCCGGGTTCACCCACATCTTCTGATGCCGGTGCATGCTCCACGGCGCGATCATGAGCATCGTGCCGCGCTTCACGCGACGGCCCGCGATTTCGGTGTCCTGCGCGGCCACCCGCGGCAGGAACGTGATCGGTGGATACAAGCGCAGCACTTCGCGGAAGAAGTTGCGCACGTACGGTAACCGCTTCGTGTGCTCCAATCGCACTGGTCCGTCGCCCACCACGCGCTCCACTTCCTCGCGCATGCGCGCCACCACGTCGGGGCATTCTGAGAGAATGTAGAAGGCCCACGTAAGTGCACTCGCCGTGGTTTCGTGGCCGGCGAGGAAGAACACGCCCAGTTGATCGATCAACTCCTCGCGCGTGAACGGCTGCCCCGTATCGGAATCGCGCGCGTCGAGCACCGCACCGGCGATATCATCGAGACCGGGCGTCGCGATGCGCGTATCGAGCATGGTGCCCAGATGCCTGCGAATGCGCGCGCACGCGTCGCGCACGGGCTGCGGCTGCGTCGTGGGTGACCACGGCTTGTCGATCAGCAATCGCTTGATGTCGATGCTGCCGACCTGCCGTTCGAACAACATGAAGTCCTCGAACACCTGCTGCGACGTGTCGCCTTCCAACGGTACGGAGAAGATCGTGCGCGTGATCACGTCGGCAGTGAGATGGCTCATCGCGGCATCGAGCGAGAACGTGTCGCCCGACGCCGAGAGCGCCCGCAGTCGTGCTTCAAAGTCGTGCACCGCCGCCGCCATGAAATCGAAGGCGCGATTGATACGCATGTGAGAGAAGGCCGGGTCGACCATCTTGCGCTGACGCCGCCACGTGTCGCCGCTGGTGACAAACATCGAATTGCCTACCAGATCCTCGAGCGCTTCCACGAACAGATCGTTCTTCGGGAAGAGATCGTGATCGGTCAGGATCGTGTTCACCCACGTCGGGTCGTTGACGAGCAGGATCCCGCGGCGCGACGATCCGAGCGGCGTGACCATCTCGCGATACGCGAGATCAGGGAGAAGGCTCAGAAGATCTTTCTGGCGGCGCCAGAGCAGCCGCAGGAGCGACGTGACCGGCGCCCGAGGCACCGGTGCCGGCGGACGGTACAACGGGGACGGCGTCGCGTCAGGCACCCTGAGTGGTCATCCGCGCCGGTCGGCGCTGCGTGAGACGAATGCGCATCTGGTGGTAGATAATAATGGCCAGTCCGACGACCAGCGGAATCGACCACATCTTGGGATTGAGCGCGTTGTGCGGCATCAGGCGCACGAACCCAAACGCCATGAAGGCGGTGTAGACGGAGATGCCAGACCCCACGATCGCCTTCACATGCTCCAGCTGGTACGCGATACGCGACGGGGTCGGCGTGTAGATAAACCAGAGGTTGGTGAGTCCGGAGGCAACGCCGACGACCGCGATGCCCATCATGAGCACCTCATTGATCAGCCAGCCGCGGTAGGCACACAGCAGCGCCATGGCGATGACCAGCAGGTTCAGCCCGACGTTGGGCCACCGGCGGTTCTCCAGATGCTGTTTTTTATTGCGGACCGTCACCAGCCCGTGCCACACCAGACTGATCGTGAGCACCGCCAGGTAGAGCATCATCCAGCCGAAGATCCCCTGCACCCGGGCAGGGTTCCAGTCGGTAAGGTGGCTATGCGTCGCCACTGGGGCCAGGATGGTGTTCGTCGCCATGCCGATCGCCATACTGGCCGTGACCAGCATGAGGTAGGCGTACACGGTGCCGAACTTCTTGTGATTCTGCCCCCCCTTCTTCCCGA
>JBBQAK010000417.1:0-3500 GCA_038316215.1 Gemmatimonadales bacterium
GACCTTGTCTTCGACACTTGGACAATAGCGCGGACCACGCGACGCGATCGCACCGCCGTACATCGCCGATTCGGCCAGATGTTCGGCGATAATGGACGTCCCCGCTTCGTCGAGCATCGTGAGCCAGCAGGGCATCTGCGCTGGATGACGTGTATGCCGAACACGCTCCACGAGCTGCGCGCGTGGCGTGCGCCAGAAATGCGACCAGGAATAATCGAACTGTTCGATTTCGCTGTGTTGCCGTTCAAGATCGGCCGTGCGCACACTGCGCCCATCGATGCGCGGCGGTGTGCCCGTCTTGAAGCGCTCCGTGGTGAGGCCGAGCGCATCCAGCTGTTCGCCGAGCAACACGGACGACGCTTCGCCGGCGCGCCCGCCGCTGATTTGCGTGCCGGTGCCAATGTGCATCGTGCCGCGTCCGAAGGTGCCGGTGGTAAGCACCACCGCGCGGGCGCCGAAGCGACGGCCTTCGATCGTCTCCACGCCGGACACGCGTGTACCACTCGCGTCGAACAACAGTCGCGCCACCATCCCCTGAATCGTCATCAGGTTGGGCTGCGCCTCGAGCAGCTGACGCACCGCACGCCGATAGAGTCCGCGATCACACTGTGCACGTGGCGCCCACACCGCGGGCCCCTTACCGCGATTGAGCATCCGGAATTGCACCGAGGCCAGATCGGTGGCTCGCGCCATGATGCCGCCCAAGGCGTCGACTTCGCGTACGACCGTACCTTTGGCGATGCCACCGATGGCCGGGTTGCACGAGAGCTGGCCGATCTGCTCGAGCGCACCGGTAATCAGGGCCACCGAAGCACCCGAACGTGCCGCCGACACGGCCGCCTCCGTGCCGGCGTGTCCAGCGCCGATCACCACGACATCGAACGACGCTTCCATGGCCGCGGCGGAAGTCGAGTGCAGACGGTCGGACCGCGAGGGCGTGCACGAGGGCGTGGACGAGGGCGTGGACGAGGGCGTGGACGAGGGCGCTATCATAACGCTCTAAGCTAGACGGTCCGGCAAGCCAGTTCCCTCGCGGCGGGTCCCGCTGCTATATCCCTCAGACGTCGCACCCTTCTCCCTGCCGACCACGAACGCCGATGCCGCTGCTCCTCCCGAACACCGCGCCGACCCTGCTAATCCGGAAGTCGGCGTTCGAACGCGTCGAGATGACCCGGGCGCAGATCGACGAAGCACTCGGGCTCACGCCCGATGAATTCCGGATCGAGGGATCGCTCATCGCAATCGGGCCGCTGGTCGGCGAGGACACGCTGGGCGAACTGATCGAACGCCTCGAAGCGGCGGGGCTCGTGTACTACGATGACTTTTTCGAATTGAGCGGCAACTGGCCCGAGTGGCTCCGGCTCTTCGCCATGGACGCTTCGGTCTGATTCACCAGCCTCCGGTGCCGTGCGGCTGAGAGCCACACGTCGCTGCGCCGGAGTACGCCTTCCCAGCCGCAGCCGATGCACCAGCTGCGGCGGAATCGCTCGCCCAGCACGCGCCACCAGCCCACGCGTTCGACGGCCAGCGTCTCACTATCGCACATCGGGCAGACGTCCCCGTCGGGGATCATCATCACGAACGCCTTCGTGGCGAGCCATATAAACACGAAGCGGATCGTCCCAAAAAAGACGATAAAGATTGCCGCGTCGGTCCAGCTCCAGCGTCCAGGCATACGATGAAGTTAGCGGGCGGCGCGGACGAACCGCTGCATCCGGGCAGCGAGAAATTCCGCCGCCCGCCACTCACCGTAGTACCACGGATTCCACGGACGGAGACCCGCGGTAAAGCCCACATGCCCGCCGCGCGCCGGGAACTCGACCTCAACCTGATCGTTTTCGCGGACCTCGCGTCGGACTTCCTCGAGTACGTCGGGCGGGAGGAACGGGTCGTCGACCGCGTTCAGCAGCAGCGTTGGCACTTGGATCCGTGCCAGATACGGCAATGAGCTGGCGCGGGCGTAATAGTCGGCGGCATCGCGAAAGCCGTGTAGCGGCGCGGTGAAGGCGTCGTCGAATTCCCAAAGCGTACGGGCCCCCGTGACACGGCGCAGCGGCGCCAGCTCCGGGTGCCGGTCGATCTTGGTGAGCGCCTTCGGGATCAGCGACTTGAGAAAGAACTTTTCGTAGACGGCACCGAATCCCCGACCGATATGCCGGGAGGCCCGAGCCAGGTCGAAGGGGACCGACATGCCGACGGCTGCCACCACTTGCTCGGGCAGGACGTCGCCGTATTCCCCCAGCAGCTTGCAGAGCACATTGCCACCCAGCGACACGCCCATCAGGCCGAGGGGCGCTTCCGGGAATTCACGAGACAGCTGCTCGACGATCCAGAGCGGGTCGGTGGTCTCGCCGGAGTGATAGCTTCGGGGCAACCGATTCGGCTCGGTGCCACAGGTTCGGAACAGGAGCAAATCGGCCGCCCACCCCCGCTGGCCGGCTTCACGGAACATCGCGCGGGCGTAATGGGAGTGCATGCCCCCCTCGAGCCCATGGAAGAGCAGGAGCCGAGGAGCCGCGGCACCCTCGGAGCTCTCCAGGCGCGCGATCTCCACGAAGTCGCCATCTGGGGTCTCTCGGCGTTCCAGTCGCACCGCGAGCGCGGGTTCGCGGCGGCCGATCCGACCCCACAGCGTGGCGCTGTGAGGATCTGGAAGCCACCAAGCTGGTCGATAGGGGCGCGATGTCGCGGTCATGGAGACAATATGTAGAGTGTTCAGTACGGTTCCTTCCTCTGTCACCCCCCCACGTGATCACGCGCCTCCTCAAGAACCTGACGTTTCAGGTGCTCGTCGCGGTCTCGCTCGGCGTTTTGCTGGGCGTCGTAGCCCCGGATACCGCCAAGTCGCTCAAGCCCCTCGGCGACACGTTCATCAATCTTGTGAAGATGGTGATCACGCCGATCATCTTCCTGACGATTGTTCACGGCATCGCCAGTATGGCGGACCTGCGCAAGCTCGGACGCGTGGGCGGCAAGGCGCTGCTGTATTTCGAGTTGGTGTCCACGCTCGCGTTGGCGATCGGTCTGATCATCGTGAACGTGACGAAGCCTGGGGCCGGGTTGGATATCTCGACGATGAAGCTCGGCGACGTGAGCAAGTATACGACGGCGGGCGCGGAACAGAGCACGCTCGAGTTCCTGCTGCACATCGTGCCCAGCAACATCGTCGCCGCGTTCGCGAGCGGCGAGTTGCTCCCGGTCGTGTTCTTCTCCGTGCTCTTCGGCGTCGCGCTCACGGCAGTGGGTGATGCCGGACGCGACATCGCCGATCTGCTCGTGCGCTTTCAAGCGGTGTTTTTCAGGATCGTGTCGATGGTGATGGTGCTCGCCCCGATCGGTGCGTTCGGCGCGATGGCGTACACGGTGGGTGCGTTCGGCTCGATGTCTATCTCACGATGGCCGTGTTCGTGTTCGTCGTGCTCGGTTTGATCTGCCGCGCGTACGGCTTCCGCATCTGGAAGTTCGTGCGATTCATCAAAGAAGAGATCCTCCTGGTGCTC
>JBBQAK010000171.1:0-8063 GCA_038316215.1 Gemmatimonadales bacterium
TCGTTTCTCGACGACGAAATCACGCGGGCGATCCGCTCGCTTCCTGAAGAGTACCGGTCGGCGGTAGTACTGAGTGATCTGCAAGGGCTGCGTTACGCCGAGATCGCGACGGCCCTCGGCGTTCCTGAGGGTACGGTGAAATCACGCCTGTTTCGCGGACGTCGCCTGCTGCAGCGGAAGCTGGCGAACTATGCCGTGGAGATGGGCTATCTGAAGGAGTCTGTCGTCAGCGCGGTGGTCAAGCCGAAGGTCACATCAGTCGTGGGCGCGTAACGAGGACGGAGTCGTACTGGGGCGCCTACGCGTCGCGTGCGAGCGAGCCGGCGGCACTGGCCAGCTCATGCAGCGCGCGTTCCACGGTGCCGCTCCACCGTCGCAGCTTATCCCGAACGGCCGCCAGTTCAGCACGACTGGCGGCCGAGTCGCGTGCGGCATCGTCGTGCAGGGCGCTGAGCTCCATCACACGGGCCTTCATGACATCGAGCGCGCTGGTGAGCGAGTCGCGCTCGCGTTCGGCGTCTTCGAGCAGTTCGTGCACGCGGGCGCGCGTCTGCGTGAGCAACGTGCACATGGCGCGCCACGCATCGCGCTCGAGGGTGAGCTGTCGGCGCGACGCGGTGTCCTCGGCGAGCCGTTCGCGAAGACGCGCCAGTCGCTGTACCAGCGATCCGTTGCCGTTGATCGCGGTGCCGGGGCCCAGGACGGCCAGCGCGGCCTGGAGCTCCTTGTCGAGCTCCTGGGCACGGCGCTCGAACTCATCGCGCGCCGCGCGTGTCTCATCGAGGGCAGCCAGCGCTTCACGGAGCGCGCGCAACTCGACGGCAATGCGTCGCACACCGCGGGCGTCGCCCTCGGAGACGAGCCACCGCAGCGACGCGACGAATCCACGCTCCAGCGTGAGGTCCGGATCGGACTCCGGGCGCGGGATAGCGTCGAAGGCGCGCGGCGTGTCGCTCAACGACGCGGCTCCGTGCGCGCCCGATGTCGGGCGGCTTTCGCGCGATTGCCGCACGTCCCCATGTCGCACCAGCGTCGCAGCCCGTTCTTGGTGCCGTCGATAAACACGCGATGGCAGCGCGGATCGGCGCAGCGTCGCACGCGCGCCAGCTCCTCATCGACCAGCGAGTCGGCGGCCGATTCGACGATTGGAATCATGAGGCCGGCGAACGCATCACCCGTGGGCACGAAGGAACGCGCATAGCCGCCGTCGGTGCGTAGGTCGAGGCGGCGCGTCCCGGCGCTACGGCCGAGTACGCGATTGATCTCCACGACGGCGTCGTCGCGCACGCGCTCGGTAAGCGGACCCTTCTCGGCGAGCATGCGCAGGGCCGCGCGCACCCGCCGGGCTTCGACGAGCGTGGCCGCAGCCGCTGCCGGCTGAAGGACGGCCCGGCGGCGAATGCCGGCGGCGCGTTCATCGTCGATTGCTCCCTGCTCCTGAAACCAGACCAGAAGTGCCTCGAAGTCCCGCAACAAGTCGCCCCCGGGCATTTGCGCGGCGGCATCAGTGTTGACGAAGTCAAGCCAGAGTCGCGTGCTAGGCGGCACGGGTCCGGGTGGACGATCGCGCGAGTCGGCCCGTCGCGCGTCGGAGAGGGAGGCGGGCATATCGTGGAGTCAGAAGAGCTAGGTTACTTGTATACGTGGCTGCGAGCAAGCGCCTCGTACCAACCTCGACCCTTTTCTGTTGCGATTCGGCCGAATATGAGCTTTCCCTTTACGCGTGTTGCCGTCGGTTCCCGTAATCCGGTCAAACTCGCCGCCGTGCGTGCCGTACTCGAGCGTATCCAGCCGGCGTTACAACTCGAGGGTATCGACGTCGCGAGCGGCGTGCCCGATCAGCCGATGGGCGACGAGGAAACGCAGCAGGGTGCGCGGAATCGGGCGATTGCCGCGCTTCACGTGACCGGGGCCGAGCTCGCGGTTGGTTTGGAGGGCGGCGTCGTGGAACTGCCGAACGGCCGTATGCGCAGCTGTGCGTGGGCCGTGGTGGTCGACCGCGCTGGCCTGGAGGGGATGGGTGGCTCACTGTCGATGCCGCTGCCGGACCTCGTGGCGGCGCGCATCCGTGCTGGGGAAGAGTTGGGGCACGCGATGGACGCGATCGCCAACGCCGTGGGCACGAAGCACGGCCGTGGCGCCGTGGGCATTCTCACGGCGGGATTGATCGATCGCCAGGGGGCGTACGAACCGATGGTGGCGTACGCGCTGGCGCCGTGGTTGGCACCAGCGTTGTTTGCGCCGACGGATCGCGCCGACGATCAGGACGGTCGATAAACCAGCACGGGGGTGTCGGTGTCACGGACGACTTCGTCGGCCACGCTGCCCAGTACCATGCGCTTGAGTCCGCCGCGCCCGTGTGTCGCGATCGCGAGTGCGCCCGCTGATGTTCGGATGGCCTCGTCGAGAATGGCCCGTGAGACGCTCATGTCGGTCACGGAATGGATGGTGGTGCCCGCTGGGCACTGCGCCGCTATCCGCGCGAGGTAATCACGGCGTCCCGCCGCTTCGAGTTCCATGGCGCTGTCGTCAGCGAGCAGCGATTCTGCTCCGAACGGGGCCATTGGCATTGAATGGGGCACGGCGACCGACAGCAGCGACAGCGTGAGTCCGGTCGCCTCGGCGAAGGTCGTGGCGTGAGGAAGGATGGCTTCGGCAAATGGGGAGCCGTCGAGCGTGCAGAGCAGGGTGCCGACGGGGAGTACCGGGCGCCCGTCAGTGCCCGAGCCGCGTATCAGATACACCGGCACGGTGGCGCGCGCGAGATACGCCGTCGTCACGCTGCCGAGGCGAAGCCGTTCGAAGCCGCTACGCCCGTGCGTGGTCATCACGGTCAGGTCGACGCCCGCCGATTGCGCGTGCTCGATCAGCGCCTCCACGATCGTGCCTTCGAGCAGCACGCCGGACGCCACGATGCCCTGCGCGGTGATGTCGTTCACCGCGGCGTCGAGGGCAGCTTGGTCTTGTTGTCGGTGTTCGTTGACCAACTCCGCGTCGTACACCGGGATGGCCACCTCTCCCGGCACGAAGGGGATATAGGCGCTGGGATCATGCACCAGCGCGAGCTGCAGGTTGGCCCCTGTGCGGCGGGCAAGCGCCACGGCCACGGGCAGGGCACGGGCACTGAGCGCCGAGCCATCAAACGGCACGAGAATGGTCTTGTACATTCCGAAACGTTGCACGCCCGGGAGCGATCCTGCTAGTGGGGTTCTCCCGACCGTTTGTCACCGATGTGTCACCGATATGCTACGGGTCTCATGACAGCCTCGCGTCCTTTTATCACCTACGAGCGCGTCCGCTGGGCGGATGTGGATCTCGTGTCGATCATGCGTTTCAGCGCCTTCACGCGGCTGGTGGAATTGGCGGAGCAGGAGCTGTTGCGGGCGGTGGGGCTGCCTTATGCGATGCTGTTCGACCATCCCCGCATCTGGATGCCGCGTCGTCGTCTGGAAATCGACTATTTCGCGCCGGCCCGCATCGACGACGAACTTGCGCTCGTCACGTACGTGTCGCGTATGGGCGACACCTCGCTCACGCTGCAGGTGGATGTCCGTCACGCGACGCGCCATACCCTGATTGCCGCCGCGTCGATGGTCGTCGTCTGCGTCTCGGTGGAAGGCTTTGCGAAGCGCCCGCTGCCGCGAATCACCCGCGAGTCATTGGCGCCGTTCGTGATGACGGTCGAGGAAGCCCGGGCCGACGCGCCCGAACCGCGCTAGATTTCGGGTATGTCAGACACGACGTACGTACGCAAAGGCTTCGGCCTGAAGGCCGAGGTGCAGGATACCCTCGCGGCCGACTACACCGGCGAGCTGGTGGACATGCTTCGCGCGCACGACTACACCTTGCACGCGGGTCAGACCACGGTGCGCCTCGCCAAGGAATTCGGTTTCTGTTACGGCGTGGAACGCGCCGTCGACTACGCGTATCAGACGCGACGAAAATTTCCTGATAAGCGGATCTTCCTGGCGGGCGAAATCATCCACAATCCGCACGTCAACGCGAAACTGCGTGAGATGGGCGTGGTGTTTCTCTCGGCCAGCGGTAAAGGGTTCGACTACGCGCCGGTGGAGCGCGGCGATGTCGTGATCCTGCCCGCCTTTGGCGTCACGATTCAGGACTTCCAGACGCTGCGTGAACTCGGATGCGTGGTCGTCGACACGACCTGCGGATCGGTACTGAATGTGTGGAAGCGCGTGGAGGTCTATGCGCGCGACGGATTCACCTCGTTGATTCACGGCAAGTACTACCACGAAGAAACGCGCGCGACGGCCTCGCAGGTGGAGAAGTATCCTGGCGGCCAGTACATCGTGGTGCGCGACATGGCCGAAGCGGATCTCGTGATGGACTACATCGAGGCGAAGGCCGGCAAGCCGACGCCGCGGCCGCCACTCTCGCGGGCGGAGTTTCTCGAGAAGTTCGCGAGGGCCGCCTCAGACCATTTCGATCCCGATCTGCATCTCGATCGCATCGGCGTCGCGAATCAGACCACGATGCTGGCGCGTGAATCGCTGGAGATCGGTGCCGCGGTGGGCGCTGCCATGGCGCGCGCGTACGGTGATACCCATCGCTCGGAGCACTTTCGCACCTTCGACACGATCTGTAGCGCGACCCAGGACCGGCAGGATGCGGTCGTTGAATTGCTCGCGGAGCCGCTCGACCTCATGGTGGTCGTGGGCGGCTACAACTCCAGCAACACGATTTCGCTGGCGGCGCTGTGCGGCGAGCAGGTGCCGACGTTCCACATCGCCGATCCCGACGAGATCGATGTCGAGGGGAACGCCGTGCGCGTCCGCCGGGTGGGGCCGCATCATCATGAAGACGATGTGACCGACTGGCTGCCGACCACGGGGGTTCTCCGTATCGGCATCACGGCTGGTGCCAGTACGCCGAACAACAAGATCGGACAGGCGGTGGCGCGGGTATTCGCCATTCGTGGCGAACGCGTCGACACGAGCCTCTGAGGACGACGCCCGGTTCATGCGTCCGATTGTGCATGGCGTGCTGCTGGCCGCCGGTGTTCTGAGCGCGGCCTGTCGCGCACCCTCGTCCGCCACGGTTGCGCCGGCGTCAGGTGGTGCGGCGCAGGTCGTGCGGATGCTCCTGGTGAATGATGTGTACGTCACTGATACGTTGCGTGACGGCCGGGGAGGATTGGCGCGCGTGGCGGCGCTGCGCGACTCGATCGAACGTGCGAACGGAGACACGGTGCTCTTCGTGCTCGCGGGCGACGTGCTGAGTCCGAGTGTGCTCGGCAAGTGGTACGGCGGCGCGCAGATGGTGGACGCGTTCAACGCGGCGCGGCTCAACTTCGCGACGCTTGGCAATCACGAGTTCGACGGCTCGCGCACGAATCTCGTGGCGCGCCTGCGTGAGTCGCGCTTCCCGTGGCTGTCCGCGAACTGCGGTGAGGCGAACGGTGCGCCGTTTCCCGGCGTGCGCGGCTGGGATACGCTGCGCGTGGGCGGCCTCAAGGTTGGCATACTGGGAACGACCGTCGTGCGTGACTACCCGCCGTACGTGTCGTGCCGGAATCCGGATGGCGCGACCACCGCCGCGGTGGATACGCTGCTGGGTCAGGGTGCCGACTTGGTGATCGCCCTGACCCACCGATTCATGGTGGACGATGTGGCTACCCTCGAGAATGAACCGCGCATCACGGCGATTCTCGGCGGCCACGATCATGACGGGCGACGGGCCGTGCGCGATGGGCGCCTGCTGGTGAAGGCCGTATCAAATTCACGAACGGCGATTCTGGTCACGTTCACGCGGAACGGTGCAGCACGATGGCGCGTGACCGATCGCCGCTTCGACATTGGTCCCGGGATGCGCGATGACCCCGCCACGCTGGCGGTCGTGCAACGGTGGCGTGACACACTGACGCAGCGCATCGGTCCCGATCGTGTCCTCGGCATCGCGCCCGAGCCGATCAACGCGATCGACTCGATCTCGAAGCGCGAGAGTCCCTTCGGCAACATGATCACCGACGCGATGCGCATCGGCACGAATGCCGACGTGGCGCTCATCAACTCCGGCGCGTTGCGCTTCGATGATATGATGGCCGCCGGCCCGATCACGAAGCATATGATCGAAGGCGTCTTTCTCTTTGCCGATGAAACGCGCGTTGTCACGTTCCCCGTGACCGGAGCGCGACTGCGTGAACTCCTTGAAGTCAGTGTCGGGCCGGGCGGACTTGGGAACGGGCCATATCTGCAGCTCAGCGGCGTGCGCTTTCGTTTCGACGCCACGCTGCCGAGTGGCGCCCGGGTCGTTGGTGATCTTCGGCGCGATGACGGACGTCCGATCGGCGCCGGAGACACGCTGCAGTTGTCGATCGTGACGTATCCGGCGTGTCGCAGCGGTGACGGGTATCGCATCCCCGAAGCGGACGCGGTCTGCCGCGCCCTCCAATCCGACCCCAGTTCGCGCCCGCGCACGGCCGATCTGGTGCTGCAACATCTGGAGCGGATGAATGGCCGAATTGTCGCGCCGCCGATCGGCCGCGTGACGCGTCTCGATCGGCAAGAGTCACGACGTCCCCCCGGTTCCCTTCAATAGGCCTATCGCTATGCATGAGCCCATTACCCCGCGCACTGTTGATGCCATCTCGCGTCTGCGCCTTGATGGTAAAGTCGCAATCGTCACCGGTGGCACACGAGGCATCGGGCTTGCAATCGCCACGACGCTGGCGCGTGCCGGCGCGAAGGTCGCGATCTCCAGCCGTAAGGCAGAACATGTTGACGCGGTCGTGAAGGCGCTGCGCAGCGAAGGGCTCGAGGTCGTCGGGATTCCGGGGAACATGGGGAAGGCGGCCGACGCCCACGAGCTGGCCGCACGCACCGTCGAACACTTTGACGGCATCGACATCATCGTCAACAATGCCGCGACGAACCCGATCTTCGGCCCCCTACAGCACGCCACGGACGAGGCGTTCGAAAAGATTTTCTCCGTGAACGTGAAGGGGCCGCTGGAACTCTGCCGGACGGCACATACCGTGATGGCGCAGCGCGGCGGTGGTGCGATCGTGAACGTGGCGAGCATCGGTGGTGTGTCGCCGGAAGCGGGCCTCGGACTGTACAGTGTGAGTAAAGCGGCACTGGTGTCACTGACGAAGGTGATGGCGCAGGAATGGGGCGCCGACGGCATCCGCGCGAACGTGATCTGCCCCGGCCTCATCAAGACGCGCTTCTCGCAGGCGCTGTGGAAGGACAAGGACATCTCGGATCAGGTGCTCGGGCATCAGCCCATCCGCCGCATTGGCGAGCCCGACGACGTGGCCGGGCTCGCGCTGTTCCTGGCGTCCGATGCGTCGTCGTATTGCACCGGTGGTGTGTACATGGTAGACGGGGGGTATCTCACATGATGCACGGTGGCATCGCTCCCGGTGCGGCCGAGCTGGAGTCGCTACTCGCGACGGCGCGCACGTTTGTCCGTGAGGCGCTCGTGCCGCTCGAGTCACAGCTGCTGCATGGCAACTGGGCGACGAACGAGCCGGTGCTGCTGCAGCTACGTGCGCAAGCGCGCGCGCTCGGTCTTTGGGCGCCGTTCCTACCGGCGTCGCTCGGGGGACGAGACTTGCCGCTCGATGCCTACGCGCGACTGAGCGAAGTGCTTGGCTGGACACCGTTCGGCCACTACGTGTGCAATTGCCAGGCTCCGGACGTGGGCAATATGGAGCTGCTGCTGCAGTTCGGAACGGAGGAGCAGAAATCACAATTTCTCGAGCCGCTGGCACGCGGCGAAATCCGCAGCTGTTTCGCGATGACGGAGCCCGAGCACGCCGGATCGAACCCCGTGATCATGTCGACGACGGCGGTGCGTGAGGGTAGTGAGTTCGTCATCACCGGTCACAAGTGGTTTACCAGTAGTGCTGACGGCGCCTCCTTCGCCGTGGTGATGGCGGTGACCGATCCGGATGAAGCGCGCAAACATTTTCGCGCGAGTCAGATTCTGGTACCGCTGCCGACACCGGGGTACACGCTGGTGCGCAACATCGCGGTGATGGGCGAGAGCGGTGGTGGATGGGCCAGTCAGCCCGGCACATTGCCGATGGTGGCTGGCAC
>JBBQAK010000342.1:0-4462 GCA_038316215.1 Gemmatimonadales bacterium
CCCAGCGTGTGCCGGGTCCCGACCGATGGGCCACGGAGATCGCGGCCGCGGAGGCGTCAGCGCGTCGCGGTGATCGTCGCGATGCCACGCAACGTGCCGCGCGTGTGACGGCCGCTTACGAACAGAACGGCGCGCGCAATAGTGACGAGCATCTCTCAGCCGGCCGCGCGTACGTGCTGCTTGGCATCGGCAATGCCCAGGCGGTGCGCTCGGCCTTGGCTGCGTTCGATCGCGCCACCGCTGCCGATTCCAGTAACCTCGATGCGCAGCGACGCGCCGGTGAGCTGTTCCTCGAGAAATACAATGCGCCCGATGCGCGATTGTCCTTTGAAGGGATCCTGCGTCGCTCGCCCACCGACGCCAAGGCATTGCTGGCGATGGCGCGCGTGGAGGAATTCGAAGGGAAGGGTAATCCGATGGCCACGGCGCGTCTCAGCATCGCCAGCGAGCCGCGCTATGCCGACGCACTCGCCTTCGTGGCGAAGATGCAGCGGGACGCCGAGGCGTACGACTCCGCGCGCGTGTACGCGCAGCGGGCGATCGATGCCGATTCGTCGTCGACCGCGGGTTGGTCAGTGATGGGGTCGATGGCGTACCTGAACGGCGACAGCGCCGCGTTCCGCAGGGCGCTGGCGGCCGTGACCGCACTGCGGCCAGCCCCGGCCGAGTTCTATACCGATCTGGCGGAAGCATCGGTGCGTCAGCGTCGGTACGCCGAGGCGGTCCAGCTCGCGCAGCGGGCCATCGGCTACGACTCGCTGTATGTGCCGGCGTATGGAGTGCTGGGCACGAACCAGCTCCGTGTCGGGCAGATGGACGCCGGACGCGCCGCGTTGGAGCGTGCGTTCGCCCTCGACCCCTTCAATCTCTGGCATAAGAATACGCTCGATCTGCTCGATAAAATGAAGTCGTTCCGCACGATCGACCGCGGACGGTTCCGCGTGGTCGCACCACCAGAGGAAGCCGATCTTCTGGCGCTTTACATCGTGCCATTGCTGGAGCAGGCCTACGATTCGCTGGCCGTGCGTTATGGCTACAAGCCGCCTACGCCGATCCGCCTCGAGTTCTATCGCTATCATGCCGACTTCTCGGTGCGTACGGTGGGCCTCGCGGGACTTGGAGCGCTGGGGGTGAGCTTTGGCAGCCTCCTGGCGATGGACACTCCGAACGGTCGCGCGAAGGGTGATTTCAACTGGGGCTCGACGGCGTGGCACGAGCTCACGCACGCGTTCACGCTGGGTGCCTCGGGCCATCGCGTGCCGCGATGGCTGTCAGAAGGTCTCTCCGTGCTTGAAGAGCGGCGTGCGGGACGTGGCTGGGGTGCCGATGCCACGGTGTCCTATGTGATCGCCATGGCCAACGGCAAGTTGCGTCCTATCAGTCAGCTGAGTGACGGCTTCCTGCGTCCGCGATTCCCCGAAGAGACCCAGTTCAGCTATTACGAGGCATCGTTGTTCTGCGAGATGGTGGAGGTATCGCGCGGTGCAGCCGCGCTCCCGGCCATGCTGACGGCGTATCGCGACGGCATGGATACGCCCGGCGTGTTTCAGAAGGTGCTTGGCAAGACGCCGGCGCAGATCGACGCCGAGTTTGAGGCGTACACGCAGCGCAAGTTTGCGCAGGCGATCAGCGCCGTGCGTGGCGCGTCGCCCACCGACAGTAGCGGTGGCACGTTCGTGGCGACGATGCGCGAGGCTGCGGCGAAGATGGGCACCGACCGTGATGCCGCACGCCGCCTGTTCGAGCAGGCGCGTGCCCTGTTCCCGGAATACGGCGGCGACGACGGGCCCGCGTGGTATCTCGCCCAGATGGCGCGGGCGGCCGGCGATACGACGCGCGCGCTGACAATGGTTGAGCAGGTCACGAGCCGCAACGAGACAGCATGGGACGCGAACATGTTCGAGGCCGATCTCCGTGAGAAGCGCGGCGACAAGGCGGGCGCTATTCGCGCACTCGATCGGTTGAACTGGATCTGGCCGTACGACCCGACGGTGCACACGCGCCTCGCTGCACTGGCCGCGGCGCAGGGGGATCGCGCTCGTGCGGTGCTGGAGCGTCGCGCGATCATTGCGATGGGTCCAACGGACGTGCTCGATGCGCGCTACGAACTCGCGCGCGCGATGCGCGACGCCGGTGATATCGCCGGTGCCCGTCGCGAGTTGCTGCAGGTGCTCGAAGAGGCGCCGTCGTTCGAGAAGGCACAGGCCCTGTTGCTGGAGCTTCGAGGCAAATGACATTACTCACTCGCGCGCTGCGGTGCGGCGCACTGCTCTTGTCGCTGTTGGCGCCGTTGGCATCCGCGCGCGCCCAGCGTCGCGGCCAGCCAACGTTTCTGCCCAATGTGCCATACGACGGACGTCTGACGTTCGTTCGTGTGAAGTACCAGATGCCGGAGTTTGGCGGCGGCGGGTTTCGTGGTGGACGTGATCTCCCGTGGAGTCATGACTATCCGCGCGGCGAGCGACACTTCACGAAGATCGTGAGTGAGCTCTCGACCAGCCGTGTGCGGATCGACGCCAGCAACATTCTCACGCTCGACGATCCGCTGCTCGGCAAATATCCAATCGCGTACATGGCCGAAGCAGGCTTTTGGCGGCCATCGGAGGCGGAAGCGCTAGGGCTCCGAAATTATCTGGCCAAGGGCGGCTTCATCATTTTCGATGACTTCGCCGGCGAACACTGGATGAACTTCGAAACCCAAATGCGGAAGGTGCTGCCGAATCTGCGGCCGATCGAGCTGGATCTGTCGCATCCGATATTCGACTCGTTTTATCGCATCAAAAGCCTTGAGTACAGTCATCCGTACTATCGCGGCCTCAAGTCGGTGTTCTACGGCATGTTTGAAGACAACGATCCGAAGAAGCGTATGCTGGCGATCGTGAACTACAACAACGATCTGTCCGAGTACTGGGAGTTCTCCGACGAGGGGATGTTCCCACTCGACATGTCGAACGAAGCGTACAAGCTGGGCGTGAATTACATCATCTACGCGTTGACCCGTTAGCCCCCGAGGAACCAGGTGACTGCTCCGGCCCCTTCCACGTCCGAACTCGACCGTCTCGACGACGGCGCCCTTGCCGACCGCCTGCAAGGCGCCGGTGTACGCATCGCGAGCGAACTCCGCAAAGTCATCGTCGGTCAGGACGTCGTCGTGGAGCAAGCGCTGATCGCGCTCTTCGCCGGCGGCAACTGTCTGCTGGTAGGCGTACCCGGTCTCGCCAAGACGCTCTTGATCTCCACGCTGGCCCGCGCGCTCGACCTCAAGTTCTCGCGCATTCAGTTCACGCCCGATCTCATGCCGAGTGACGTGACCGGGACCGATGTGATTCAAGACGATCCGGCCACCGGCCAGCGTCGTCTTGCCTTCATGCCCGGTCCGGTGTTCGCCAACGTGCTGCTGGCCGACGAAATCAACCGGACGCCGCCCAAAACCCAGGCGGCGCTTTTGGAAGCCATGCAGGAACGACGCGTGACGGTCCAGGGGCGCACTTATGAACTCGACAAGCCGTTCTTTGTGTTCGCCACGCAGAATCCGATCGAACTGGAAGGCACATATCCGCTACCCGAGGCGCAGCTCGATCGCTTCATGCTTGAAGTATTGCTCGACTATCTCCCCGAAGAAGACGAAGTCGCCGTGGTAAAGTCCACCACGTCGTTGCCGCCCGAGGAGGTCCAGTCGGTGGTCTCGAAAGAAGAGATCTTGGCGTATCAGCGAGTGGTGCGTCGCTTGCCGATCGCGGACGCGGTTACGCGCTATGCTGTGAAGCTGGTGCGCACCTCGCGTCCCGGTGACGGTGCCCCCGACTACGTGCAGCAGTTCGTGTCGTACGGCGCGTCGGTGCGTGCGGCGCAGGCACTGGTGTTGGGTGCCAAGGCAAGGGCGCTGCTGCAGGGGCGGGCCAGTGCCAGCTTCGAGGATGTGCGGGCGCTCGCCCGTCCCGTGCTGCGGCATCGCGTGCTGGTGAACTTCACAGCACAGTCGGAGAAGGTTACCACCGATTCGCTCATCGGGCGGCTCCTCGAGAGTGTACCGCTTCCCCGCTCGTCGCTCTGAGCGATTCATGGCTACCGCTCCCTCCTCCTTTCTCGACCCCGCTCTGCTGGCGCGGATCTCCGATCTCGCGCTGCTGGCGCGCACGGTTGTAGACGGCTTCATGCACGGCCAGCATCGATCGCTGCGAAAGGGATCGTCGCTGGATTTTGCTGAGCACCGCTCGTACCAGCCCGGTGACGACCTGCGTCGCATTGATTGGCGGGTGTACGGACGTACCGACCGGTTCTACATCAAGGAGTACGACGCCGACACCAACGCCGGTGTGATCTTCGCGCTCGATGCGTCAGGATCCATGGACTTCGGCAGCGGCGCCGTTACCAAGTTCGACTACGCACGCTTTCTCGTGGCATCGCTGGCGTGGTTGTCGAAGTCGCAGGGCGATCGCATCGGCTTGGCCACGTTCAAAGA
>JBBQAK010000298.1:0-5015 GCA_038316215.1 Gemmatimonadales bacterium
CGTGGGCGAGCGCGTGAGATGGTGCACGCGCTGCGGCCGCGGCGGCCGCGCCGCTTCGTCCGGCATGTCCTGGATCAGGCCTTCGCGCCCCACGGGGGGCGGCAGGGTCTGCCCCCAGTATGCAACCGCGCGCATACCACGGTAGTTGCCGGGATGCATGGCGATGCGACTGGCCATCGCGGTGGCCCAATCCATGGAATCATTCGGCGTGCTCACGATTTCACCGCCACCCAGTTCCGTGGCGCCGAGTACCTGCCCGATCAGCTCCTCAACGGCGCACTCCTGCGCCGTCAGTCGCTTCCGGGTGGGGCGCTCCGCGAGGGCGACGCGCTGCGCACCGAACAGGAGATCCCGCAGTCCCGGCAACGCCACGTGAAGCGCGTTATCCACGGCGTGCGCCTCGCGCACGAGGTACAAGTCGCGCACGAGCGACGTGGGTGCGACGTGCAGCAGCGAGACGGTGCCCCGTTCGATACGCGCCGCTTGTTGAATGGCGAGCAGTCGGAAGTGCGCGATCACCGGCTCCGCGCCGAACGGTGCGGGCAATGCCCGCGGAAGGCGTATGGAACGTCCGTCGGTTCCGGCATGCGCGCGCAGATCCACCAAGTGCGACGGCGTACGCATGGCGGCTCGGCCAATCCACGACGGTCGCGCTGACGGATTGGCCGCGATGATTCGCGGCGTTCCTGCGTTGACGGCGCCTACCCAGAGTTCGAGGCGCCGCCGCACGTCGCGGAGGCGCACCTCTGGTGGGTCAGGTCGCCCCCGCTTCCAGCGCAAGCCGATCCATCGTGTGGCGGCGTGCGCTCCTTCGAGGATAACGTCTTCCGGTTCCGACATCGCGGGTGGCGGTCGGTGCTTAGCCGAGCACGGCGTGCGTGAGATCTCGCATCGCGCCGAGCATCTCCGGGTCGTCGGACAGCGGGGCCATCATACCAGAGCGGCAGGCGTCGATGACGGGAATACCGCCAGCAATCAATCTGGCCGTGGAGACCACCAGACGCGTGCTTGGCACCTCCACCAGACCACGATCACGAAGGCGTCGCACACGCTGTGTGAGCGACACGAGCGCGCGCGCCATGGCCTCGTCCACGCCGCCTTCATGCATCACGATGCGCACCTCCACGTCGAAACTCGGGAAGTCGAAGTCCAGCGCCACAAATCGTTGTCGCGTACTGGGCTTGAGGTCCTTGAGTACGTGCTGATAGCCGGGATTGAAAGAGACTACCAGTTGAAAGCCGGGTGCCGCTTCAATCAGCTCGCCCGCTTTGTCGAGCGGAAGAAGTCGTCGATCGTCGGTGAGCGGATGAATGACCACGACCGTGTCCTGTCGCGCCTCAACGACCTCGTCGAGGTAGCAAATGGCCCCGTGTCGTGCGGCAAGAGAGAGCGGCCCGTCCTGCCAGACGGTGTCGCCACCGCGCACGAGGTAGCGCCCGGTCAGATCGCTCGCGGACAGATCGTCGTGACAGGCAACGGTCACGAGCGGTCGTCCGAGTCGCCACGCCATATGCTCGACGAATCGCGTCTTACCGCAGCCAGTCGGTCCCTTGAGCATAACGGGCAATCCGCGCGCATGGCAGGCAGTAAAGACCGCGACCTCGTCACCAACCGGGAGATAGAATGGTTCGGTCGCGAGATGGCGCATCGCCTGGTCGGGGGCGCCACGATCAGGAATGTATTCGGCCGCCAACGCGCGCGCGGCGCGATCACTCATTGTGCATGCCGGCGGCCTCAAACGGTGACGGGAGTCTGTTCGGCAACATCTGGGGTGGTCCAGACTACGGGCTTTACGCGGAAGAAATCCCAGATGAAAGCCGCCACGCCAATGGTAAAGATCGTGGCCGCCCCGATCAGCATGAGAAAGTGCACCTGCAGCTTGAGCTGAGTATCCAGGTAGCCGACTCCCATGATGCGCTCCAGGTAGACCTGCGCGATACCTGCGGTGGCAAACGAGAGCGTCATGCCGAACATGCCGCCGATCTGCAGCCAGAAGGCCCAGTACCCCAGACTGCTTTCCGTGTCGTTTTCACCGCGTCCGGTGAAGTGCGGTAACGCATAGCTGATCATCGCGAGCACGATCATGACGTACGCGCCGAAAAATGCCGCGTGTCCATGCATGGCCGTAATGAGCGTACCATGCGTCCACTTGTTGACGGACGGCCAGGTGTGTGCGAGTCCGAGCAATCCGGCGCCAAACGCGGTGAAGACGGCACTCCCAACGGCCCAATGCATGGCGAGCTTGTTCGGATGCGAGAAGCCGGACCTGCGCATCGCCGTGTACGCGTAGATCGCCATGCCGAACAGCGCCAGTGGCTCGAGTGCGCTAAAGGCACCGCCAATCGGGAGCCAATATTTCGGAACGCCCACCCAGTAGTAATGGTGTGCGGTGCCGAGGATACCGGCGATGAACACGAGTCCGACGATCACATACAACCACTTTTCCATCATCTCGCGATCGGCGCCGGACAAACGAATGAGCAAGTAGGCCAGCAAGCCAGCCTGCACCATCTCCCACACGCCCTCCACCCAGAGGTGTACGGTCCACCACCGATAGAAAATACTGACCGTATAATTGTGGAACTGGAGCAAGGCGGGGAGGTAAAGTATCGCAGCGAGCGCCAGGCCAGCGAGCAACACACCCTCGGTCGTGGTCCACCGACCGGACTTCCGGATCGTCATGAAGATGTTGTACAGAAACAGCAACATGCATACGACGATGGTCAGCTTGACGGGCACTGGTTGTTCGAGGAGTTTGTTGCCCTCGGTCCAGCCGAACAGATAGCCAACCACGGCGACGACGCCGTTGACGGTCCAGATCCCAAGTTGCCAGTACGCCAACTTGACGCTGTAAATCTCGGTGCGGGATTCCTCAGGCACGACGTAATACGTCGCCCCCATGAATCCGGTAAGCACCCACACGATCAACAGGTTGGTGTGCACTTCCTTCGTCACATCGAAGGCGAGCACGTTGAGCAACGGATCTGGGCCGAGGTATTTCGCCGCGCTCAGGAGGCCGAACACCATCTGTAACCCGTACAGCAACAGGGCGACCGTGAAGTACGAATAGGCCACCCACTGGGATCGATAACGCATATGGGCAGCTCGCTACTTGAGGGTCATCAGGTACGCCACGAGGTTGGCGACCTGTGCAGGATCGAGCGTTTCGCGATAATTGTCCGGCATAAACGAGCGGCCGCCTGCGGAGTACATGGCCCCCGCCACGAGGTGCGTACTCGGCATGAGGATGGACTCGAGCAGATACTTCTCGGGCGTGGTGGCGGTGCCGGTGTACTGACCGCTCGCAATCAGTGCCGCCGCGCGTGCGCCCACGCCGGCGAGCGAGGGGCCGGCGAGGTTGACGTTTGCCACAACCGAGTGGCACGAAGAACAGCCAGGCGGCGTGCTGCGAAAAAGCGCTTGGCCGCGCACACTGGGTTCGCTGGACAGCACGACGGTCTCGAGCGCACCGGAGACCGCGCCTGCGCCGGGAAAGGTGTTTCCACTTACGAGAATAGGGCGCGGAGGCCACCCCTGATTGTCGATCTTTGACACCCAATCCAAGAACGCGATGACTTGTGCGATCTCCTCGTCATTCAACTTCGGATTGGGCATCAAGCGTCGATGTTTCTTTTCGGAATAGAACTGCGACGGATTCTTGAGGAACGCCGTGAGATACGGTGTGCCGCGCTGCTGCGTGATTTTTGTCAGGTCCGGCGCATAGTACGCACCTTCGCCCATCAACGTGTGGCAATTAATGCAGTTGCCCGCATGCCACACATCCTTGCCGGCGCTGACCGCCGGCGTGATCTGATCGGCGTTGGTGAGCGTGGCGAACTGGCGATGACTATCGATTGTCAGCCCTATGAAGATCGCTGCGAACAGCAGCGTGCCACCCACGAAGAACAGCCGCGTTTGTCGCTTCGTCAGCATCACGGACTCCAAGGAATGTGTAAGGACTCCGCTGCCGCGGAAGGAACGGTGGCCTGATCACACACCGATTTCGACCCAGTTCAAGTAGCCGACCACCAACGCGAACAGCGCCGACGCGCCCATGAGCGCAACGATGAGCCAACAGACAAGGCGACCGACGCGATACGCGACGGGTAGCGGGGCAAGGGTCACGAGCGTTCCTCCCAGCACGAGTGAATACGGTGCAGCCTGCAACCGACGTGTGAGGCCATCGCGCGCAGAACGCGTAGGTTCACGCGAAGCGCGTGGATGGTCTCAGCAAAGGGAACGGCGCCTTGTTTGCCGTGATCGTCCGTGCGTGACCATGCAAAGCGCAGTTCGCGAACACCGGTGTGGTGGCAGAATAGCGATCGGCGCGAAATTCATGTCAGGTATTCCCTGACTCGGTGCGCGCGTCATTTCCGTATTCTTAGCGACGAGTGCGCTGCCAGCCCTCCGAGGCCTCAACGCATCATGGTCCGAACACCCACCATGCCGAGCTGATGCGGCGCGTTGTTCTCCGCGTCAGCGCGCTGCTTGGTGCGCTCGCGGTCGCCATCTTGGCTTTCGTGGTTGCCTCGACGCTCGACCTAAGCTTGCTGCGGTCGGCAACGATCGCTATGGCCGCGTCTCTGTGCAGCGAAGACGTCCTTCTGCGACTCTCAGAGAGCGGCTTCCAGGCATGGCGGCGCCGGATCTCGCGCAGCGCGACGTCCGCGCCACCGCCCCGAATCCACGGTGGGTCGCCGATATCACGTACGTCCCGACCGCGGCGGGCCTTCTCTATTTCGCCGTCGTGCTCGACGACTTCAATCGACGCCTGGCGGGCTGGGCAATGCGCGAGATGCTGCAGACCACGGTGGTCCTCGACGCCCTCGACATGGCCGCCGCGCAACGTCGTGCCATCGACGTCGCGCACCACTCGGACCAAGGCTCGCCAGACGGCGCGTTTGCCGTCGGGCAGCGCTGCCCTACGCTCGGCGTCCGTCCATCGATGGGATCACGGGGTGATGCGCACGATCACGCGATAGCCGAACGCTTTTTCTCGACGCTCGAATGCGAAC
>JBBQAK010000191.1:0-7560 GCA_038316215.1 Gemmatimonadales bacterium
TACTCTTCAGGAAGCGAGCGGATCGCCCGCGTGATTTCGTCGTCGAGAAACGAATCGTAGAAGCGTCCCTCGGGATCGGCCTCGCCCACCGCTTCGAACAGCGCCCAGCCTTCGGTATCCTCAGGCTGCTGCACTTCGCGCGCGTCGATGCGACGCTTCCGGCTCACGAAGACGTGATACAGGATCGTGAACAGCCAGGCGCGAATGTTCGTCCCGAGATGGTACTGCTCCCACCGCTCCAGCGCACGCAGCAGGGTGTCCGACACCAAGTCCTCTGCATCGTCGCGCGAGCGTGCCAGTTTCAACGCGAACGAATACAGCGCATCCAGATGTACGAGGGCCTCGCGCTCAAACTGCGCACGACGTGCGACGCGATCGCCGCTCCGGTCCATGGCGTCGTTCGCATCGCGCGGGACGGTCGCCAACAGCACTGCCTCGTTGTCCATGCTCACCATGTTCCTGCTCTCCATAACTGCGCCACGCGCAGCAGTCGCCGTCGTCCTGCCATTGAAGGAACCCACATGTTCCCCGCAATGCCGTGCCGTGAGGATCCTGCTTACTCGAGACTCCGCTGCAACTGCAACGCCGCGCCGTCGCGTACATGCATCGCGATGAACCGCTTCAGATCGGCGGCGATCCCCTCGAGTACCGAGAGATCGCGCTTGACACGCGTCATTAACACAGCCCCTTCCAGCGCGGCGATGATGAAGCGGGACAATCGCACCGCGTCGACATCGTCGTGCAGCTGCGGACGGGCCTCCCACAACAGTGAGCGGATCTGACTGGCCCATCGCTCAAACACGGCTTCGATCCGCACACGGAACCCCTCGTGGGCGTCGGCCAGCTCAGCCGCGAGATTGCCGAACGGCGAGCCACGACGACCGCCACTCTCCGACTGCAGCGCCACCACGGCATCGATGAACAGGTAGAGCCGCTCGAGTGGATCGATCATCGGTTCGCGCAGAATGGCGAGACCACGCTCGGCAAATCGCTCAAACTGACGGTTCAGCACTTCATAGCCGAGTTCTTCTTTCGACTTGAAGTAGTGATAGAAGTGGCTTTTGCCACTGAGTTTCGCGCCCTTGATGACGTCGTCGACTGAGGTCGAGGTGAACCCTCGCTCGGAGATCAACGTCGCGGCTGCGTCCAGGATTTGCGTTCGGCGGTCTGACATGTTGAAGGCAAATTAGGACCGTACGGTCCTATCCGCAAGCCCTGCCAGCAAAGTGATCATAAGACTCTACTTGACAAACACTTACGCACATTGAGGATTTCGTAGATGAGCGAATCAGACAACGAAAATACGGAAAAAGTAGGACCGACTAGTCCGATGGCCGAGTCCCCCGTCATCGGCGTGCGCTCCAGCGAGGTGACGAGAACGTATCTCGTTATATCCTCGCTACAGCAGTTGGTGCCTGGGCAACGGCCGAACGTGCCAGCCACCCTCGAACGGATCGCCCCCTGCTCCGTTGACACCTGGCGAGGGCTGTACCGTCAAGTCGGTGCCCCGTGGCACTGGCACGACCGCGACGCGTGGGACCACGACGCTCTGGCGGCCCATCTCGCCCGTCCCGAGATTCAGATTTATCGCGTGACGGCAGCGATCGACGCGGACTGGACCGACGCGGCTGGCTTTCTCGAGCTTGAACGGCACGCCGATGGATCGGTGGAGATCGCCTACATCGGACTCGACCAGCGCGTCCTGGGACGTCGCCTCGGTGGTTGGCTGGTGTCGGAGGCGGTGCGCACCGCCTTCGCGTGGGGCGCTGAACAGGTATGGCTGCACACCTGCACGCTCGACGCGCCGGCGGCGCTGCCGAACTATCTCGCCCGTGGCTTTTCAGTCACTCGCACCGAGACGTACCGCACCACGATTCAGTTGAGTTAGCCAGCCTCACGGTCAGCGCCGCCGTCGCCCCTTTCCTGGGTGACGGCTACCACCAGGGCCGCGCGACCCGCCACCGCGTTCGCCGCCGCGTTCGCCGCCGCGTTCGCCGCCGCGTTCGCCACCGCGGCCGCGATCAGCGCCCTTGCGCGGCGCACTGCCACGGTCTGTGCCCCGTCGCGGCGCACTCGCTTCGGTGCTGCGCGCGCGCTCGTCGTCGGTGAACGGCAGGTCGAGCTTGTGCTGCACGTCGTCAAGGGTGTCCGCCCGCACTGACCCGCGTTGGCCACGCGGCACGACAAACCGCACCGGACGGTCGAGCGACGGCACCTCCTCCTGCACCATCGTGCGCGCCAGCTTCTCGGGTACGCGCAACCGAATGACGGGCACCAACCGCCCGTCGTGTTCTTCCACGTCGTAGTCCATCGGCACGGTGCGATCGCGAATCTCGACCGCCCCCGGCATGGCGCGCGCCTCGGCCACCTGCTCGTGACTCACGAATTCGCGCCGGTCAATCAACATCGGCGTATTACGGATCGTCTCCCAGTTCGTCGCCGCGCCCATCTGCGCTTCGTACCATGCGGTGAGCTCCGCCTGCCCAAGGCGCGGCGTGATCCCGCCCAGCCGACGCCACACTTCGCGGATCTCTTCGACCACCGGCTGATTGCGACGCACCGATGCGTGCCGCAATTCATTGCGCGCCGCAGCCTCGGCCAACAAATGTCGCGCCGCCTGCGCCTGCTCACCGGGGAATTCATCGAGCCCTTCGCTCTCTCGCGCGAGCTCGAACCCGAAGTACGTCAGCCGTCGGCGCAACAGCACCGGCGACTGCTTGCGATCCAGATCGAGCGCCAGCTCCGGCGGATGACGCTGGGCATACTGCTTAATCAGTTCGATCGAAAGTTGTGTGCCTTCGATACCGGCCCGCGGCACGCCGAAGCGATCCGCGAAGTAGCGCAGTGATCCCGCCACCGCACCCCAACTGCCGCACACACTTGTCTTCGACACGCGCGCTTCCTGACCGTCCGGCGTCTGCTCCTCGATCACGAGATCAAAGGGCATGAAACGCGCGAGCAGATCGCAGAAACGTTTGTGCAGATCGTGGCGCACCAACGGGAGCGTGGTCGGCAGCGGCATGCCCACCGATCGATACACGCTCGCCATCGCCAGCGCCGCGTCTTCAAGCGCCTTCACCAGGATCCCGCGCTGCTCAGCCCAGTGCGCGATGCGCTCGGCGTCAAACATGTGCCGCGGCAACCCGTACACCTCGCCGATATAACCCGCCGCGCGGAAGCCGTCGGCGTACACGTTGTAGGCTGTGAGGTGATCGCTGCCGCGCACCACCAGCCCTTCCAGATCGCGCCCTTCACGCGACATGCGATGCAACGAATCGATGCCGCTCATGACCGCCAACATCGGGAGCAGCTCGTCATCACCGTTCACGATGAGCTCCCCCCAGGCGCGATCCACCGGCAACGCTTCGACGGACTTCCCGTACGTGGTCAGTCGGCCGTGTTCGATCAATCCACGCGACTCGAGATGCGCGATCGCCTTGCGGTACGCCACGCGATCGAGCGGCACCGGTAGGTCGAGCGCGTCCGCCTGCACCCCGAGGTCGGCGCAGGTGAGTGCCACGCGTTCGGAATCGCCAGCGAGCTGAAAGTCGGGCGCGGTTGGCTTCAACGACTCGAAGCGGATGTCGCGGTCACTGAGAATGAACACCCGGCCATTCTCCACGCGGCCATGCACGCGCCCCGCCATCTGGAGAATTTCGTTCGAACCCAGGTGCACGCGCGTGAGCACATTGCGCCCGCGGTCGATCACGTTGGTGAATCGGGTGTCGTCGATGATGACCGTGTCGAGCCCCGGGACGTTCAACGCGCTCTGTCCGGCCGCTGTCATCGCGAGGAAGAACGGCTTCGGCACCACCCCCTCGAGAAACGGACGAATCACGCGAATCGGCTCGCCGCCGTGATAATGCGCGGCCGTGATACGCGGGTAGCGCAGGCGCACCCACTCGGCCGCTTCTTCGACCGACGCACGCGTGGGCAAGAAAATCGCGACCCCGCGCTCAGAGCGGGACACCTTCTGCAGGAACTTGTCGTCGAGAAAATTCAGCGGCTGCTTGCGCTCGACTTCAACCTTCGCCGCCTTGGTGGCATCGAAGGTCGATACCTGCAGCACATCGGCGCTCTCCAGATAGCGCGCATAGAACGTGGGATCGACCGTCGCCGACAGCCAGATGAAGCGACAGCCGACGCGCTTCCCGAGCGCCAAGCATAGCTCGAGTTCTGCACTCGTCTGGTGAATCTCATCCACGACCAGCGTGTCAGTGGGCTGAATGTCACCGTCCTGAAACCACCGGCGCGCAATGCCGGTGGTGATCACGACCACATTCCACGACGGGGTTTCCGGCGTCGCTTCGCGTTCGCGATTGACGACACCGGCCTTGAGCGCGGTTGTACCCAGGATCGTTTCCGCGATCGGACGGATCGCGAGTGTCTTGCCGGACCCGGTGCCAGCTACGATGCCAAAGCCTTGGCCACTCGACGCCAGGCGCTGCAGATCGGCCCCGCGCGTGCGTTCGAGAAACGTCTCGATGTGCAGACCGACCGCGAGTTCAATGGTCTCGCAGGCCGCTCGGGTCGGCGCGATGACGATGACGCGCCCGGTCGGCGGCTTGGCCGCGACATAGGCGTCGCGGTCGGGGGGTAGGTACCGATCAAGTGGAGTGCGCACCCCGCAAATCTACTGCGCGGGCGGCGGTCGTTGGATCAATCGGGTATGCACAGGTAATATTTTCGCATGAATACTCCGGTTCGCTGCAGCTGGCCCGTCAAACCGCTCGACGTGGCGTATCACGACGACGAGTGGGGCGTGCCGGTGCACGACGACCGAACGCTCTTCGAGTTCATCACCCTTGAGGGGGCACAGGCGGGGCTGAGCTGGTCCACCGTGCTGGCCAAGCGCGCGCACTATCGTACCGCGTTTTTGCAGTGGGACGTCTCGGCCATCGCCGCCTTTTCGCCGTTGCACATCGACACCCTGATGCAGAACGCGGGGCTGGTGCGTCATCGGCAGAAGCTCGCAAGCACCATCGGCAACGCGCGCGCGTTTCTCAACGTGCAGGACGCGTTCGGCAGCTTCGACGCCTACCTCTGGCGCTTTGTCGATGGCGAACCAGTCGATCAGCGACTCACGGGCATGCACCAGATGCCCACACAAACCGTGCTGTCGGATGTGGTCGCGAAAGATCTGAAAGCACGCGGATTCCGCTTCGTGGGCACCACGATCTGCTACGCCTACATGCAGGCCGTCGGGCTCGTGAACGATCATCTGGTGTCATGCTTCCGGCACGATCAAATTGCCACCCGCTGAGTTCCGCGCGAGGCCGCGCGGCTAACGCTGAATCAACTTCACGCGCTGGCCGTTCTTGAAAATCTCGATCCGGTCGGCGCGACCATCGCGATTCACGTCGGTCCACACCTGCAGCAGTTCGTTGCTCTGATCGAGGAAGATCGCACGCCAGGGCACGCCGCCCCGTCCTTGATCGGGCACCCGTACGGTGAATTCGTTGGTGCCGAGCCACTGCATGATCTCAGTGCTGGGTCGCCCCTGCAGCACATCGAGTACGGACCGCATGGGCGGGAGCACCTGCGGATACGCGCGGGACGCGTACTCCGGCAGGTCATCGCAGCGGCCGTCCTTGTCGGCGTCCGTGCAGACTGGCGGACCATAGCGCAGGTCATCACACCACCCGTCGCCGTCGCGATCGAGACACGTCGCGGAGCCGTAGCCGGGCGGGCGCACGCCCGGAGCCTGATTGAAATAGCGCGGATCATTCACCGCTCCCTGCACCACAACGCCACCAGGCGTGACGTACCCGCCATATGACCCAGTGGGCCCCTGCGGTGACACCGCCCCCCCTGGAAACGACGATGCCGGCGAAGCATTCGCCGGCGGATCTCCATGTAACTGCGCGTCTGTAATCTTCTTCGCTTCCCAGGCGTCCCGCGCCCGCGGATCCGCCTGTGAGAGATCAGGCGGGATCAGCGGAGCGCCCTTTTTGTCCCCCGGCTTCGCGAAACCCTTGATCGGCAGATCCGGCTTCTTGCCCTTCGCCGCATCTTCACCGTAGATCACGCGGCCGTTCGCGGCTTTGTTCCGCACCGCACTCGCACAGTCGGTTGGCGCCGGCTGCTGCGCCGCCGGCACGCCGTCGACCCACACGCGGCACATGCCGGCAGGCGGGCGATACTCCTTCGGGATCTCGGACTTCTCGTGCTTATCGTTCTTCTCGCTACGCCCTTGTGCATAGGCGTTCTCCGCACCGAGCGTCAGGCTCAATGCGGCAGTCGTAGCAAGGATTCGCCAATTCATCTGAAACATACCGTCCTCCTACAGGACTTCGCGCGCCGTCCACCATGGAGAGCAATCGGACGTCCCGATGCTTTTCAAGGGCAGGGTCTGTGCCAAGACGGACCGGACCGCCGACTGGCCTGCTGCTGCGGTGTAAGTATCGGCACCATGGTACCCTACAGACAGGGCGAGGGTTCGTACGGTAACAGCCAACGTCCCAAGAAGAGGACACGTCGGTGTCCTCAATCACTGCGAAGTATGGGGTACAGGGTATGGAGTACTGGGCGCTGATCATCGGCCGCTCTCCCTACTTCATACGCCCTCCCCTCTACGCCGCCGTTAATCCCCAAACGAGATGCCCATCATCCTGGCGGCCCGCACGACGTCATGGGCCGGATCCACGCGCTTGGTTTCCTTGAGCACGTCCTCGATCGGGATGGTCACGAGGTGCGGCGACTGCAGCGCCACCATGTGCCCCCATCGCTTGTCGGCCACCGCCTGCACGGCCGCGGCGCCAAACCGCGTGGCCAAGAGCCGATCATAGCCCGTCGGTGATCCGCCGCGCTGAAGGTGTCCGAGCACCATGGAGCGGGTCTCTTTGCCGGTGATCTGCTGAATATCATAGCCCAACCGCTCGGCAATACCGCCCAGACGGCGGTCCTGCCCCGGGAGCGACGCGCCAATAATGGACTCGATTCCACCCCTCGGCTTCGCGCCCTCGGCGACCACGACGATGCTGAAGCGACGGCCGGCCGCGTCGCGGTCCATGATCTTTTCGCAGACTTTTTCGATGTCCCACGCGATCTCAGGAATCAGAATCACGTCGGCCGTGCCGGCCACACCGGCATGCAGCGCGATGAAGCCGGCATCGCGACCCATCACCTCGAGCACCATCACGCGGTCGTGCGATTCGGCGGTGGTGTGCAGCTTGTCGATCGCTTCCATGGCGGTGTTCACAGCCGTATCGAAACCGAAGGTCGTGACGGTGCCGGGAACGTCGTTGTCGATCGTTTTCGGCACGCTGATCATCCGCATGCCCTTCGCGGCCAGCTGCGCCGCGATCTTCAGCGAGCCGTCGCCGCCGATCGAGATGATCGCTTCGATACCGAGATTGCGGGCATTCTCCACGAGCTCGTCAGAGCGATCGACGCTCTTCCAGGTCCCATCCGGCTGCAGAATCGGATACGCGAATGGGCTGCCGCGATTCGTCGTCTTGATGATGGTGCCGCCATGATTGGCGATCCCGCGCACGCTGTCCTCTGTGAGCGGAACGATTTCGTCCTCGCCAAGGAGTCCGGCGTAACCGCGCTTGATGC
>JBBQAK010000213.1:0-6825 GCA_038316215.1 Gemmatimonadales bacterium
ACCGGCCAAGACCACCTTGCCGGTCCTGTCGAACCTGCTCGTCGAAACCACCGAGCGCGGAATTCGTTTCTCCGCGACCGACCTCGACATCGCCGTCAGCACGGAAGTCAGTGCCGATGTCGAAACGCCAGGGGCGATCACGATTCCCGCCAAGAAGCTGAGTGAGATCGCGCGCGAACTGCCGCCATCTCCCGTCAAGATTTCGGCCAGCGGCGAGCAGCGCGTCACCATCGAATGCGGACGATCCAGGTTCAAGCTGCTCGGGCTTCCGCGTGATGAGTTTCCGACGTTCCCCACCGTGCGCTTCAATGACTCGTGGCGCGTGAAGTCTGGAGAACTGCAAAAGCTCATTTCGCATGTAGCGTTCGCGGTGAGCACCGAAGAGTCACGACCCATTCTCAATGGCGTGCTCTGGGAGCTGCGCGAAGATCGCATGCGGATGGTGGCCACCAATGGGCACCGCTTGTCCAAGATGGAACTGCCGGTCGTCGCGAGCAGCGCCCCTCCAGGTGATCTGATCGTGCCGCCCAAGGCGCTCGAGCAGATCAAGCGCCTTTTCCCGGCCGAAGAAGAACTCGAGATCGCGCGCGGTGAAAACCACCTCGGCTTCCGCTCGCCGTTCACCTCGGTGTTCACGCGCTTGGTCGAGGGCCCGTATCCGAACTACGAACAGGTCATTCCGAAGGACAACGATCGCTTTTGCCTGTGCGATAAGGCGGCACTCACCAGTGCGCTGAAGCGCATGAGCGTCATCGCATCCGATCAGACGCATCGTATCAAGATGTCGTTCAACACCGGCATGCTGAAGTTCAGCGTCACGACGCCGGACCTCGGCGAGGCGTCCGACGAACTGCCGGTGAACTACAACGGCGACCAGCTCGATATCGGCTTCAATGCCACGTATCTGCTGGAGATCCTGCGCTACATGCCTACCGAGCAGGTTCGTCTCACGTTCAAGGCGCCCGAGCGGGCTGCCACGATCGAACCAGAAGGTTGGGATGATCCGGCCACGTATCTTTGCCTCGTGATGCCGTTGCGCCTCATGGATTGAGCCGTACCGCGTTCACCGCATTCGTTCCGCCCGGAGCTCCACGCGCTGCAGCACTTGCTGCGATCGCGGAGTTCCGGGCGGAACGCGTTCTACGACCTGCATCGTAAGCGTACTCGTTCCCTGCAATTGCGCGAGAATGCCGCTGGACCTTTCAATCTCGAGCCGCTGAGATCCTGAGCCTGACCCGACCACGTCGAAGGCTCGGAACGCCGTCCCGCCTTTTCCTTCCAACGTCGTGTTGATCTCACGTATCACCACGAGTGTCGCGCGCGCGAGTGTAACAAGCCGAGAGCGTGTGGTCGTGTAGACCGTGAGCGGCACACCGCTCCGACACACCAGTGTCACCGTGCTGTCGCGCCACTCATCGCCTTGGACAACGCCATCTGGGATACGCACCAGGAGCTCACGGGCCAACTGCATCGCACTTACTTCGGGGCGGTCGCATTCGTTGGCCAACGGCGGACGTGTAACCACGCGCAGATGGATGCTGTCGATGAGCGCATCGATCAGTAACGGCGACGATGCGATTTGCGCGGCCGCCGCCTTCGCAGCCTGCTGCTTCGCGTTGTCTGCGATGGTGCTGCGCACCACGAACGAATCGATCTGACCAGATCCGCGCAGACCGCCATCCACAGTCCGATCGAACGTCATCGACACCAACGCGCGCGTATCGAGACGCTGTTCGTCCGACACCCCGGCAGGCATCGCGGCACCGGTCACTTTCAGCCGTGTCACGGCGGAGATCATCCAGTCGCTTCGCGGTTGTACCCGCGGCAGCAGCACGCGGGTCGCGAGCATCGGTGGCGCTGGCGGTGCGGGCAACGCGACTGTCGGGCTCGGAACCGGTGATGGCATCGGCGCGGCTGGCGCACAGGCGGTCGTCGTACACACCAGTACCAGACATGGGCCAACCAGACGCCATGTAGCGCTGAGAGCCATTGGAAGAAGACGCGTCAGAAGATCCATACCACCTGCCACTCCACTGGGATCCCGAGATCTCACGGAAAGTCGCCGGCCTATAAGCCGGGTTCTGTCAGTGCCAACGTGCACTCGCGCAGCTGCGTGAACACACGCCAACACCGGACGGTCATTCCTCTCGGCGTGCAGTCACCCACACGCTCCAGCAGCCTACCCGCGGCTCGACGTCTTGCAACGTCCTTACGAGACGGGTCATCTCTCGCCGCTTATTTGGCCTTGCTCCGACTGGGGTTTACCGAGCCACCTTCGTTACCGAAGGCGCGGTGGGCTCTTACCCCACCCTTTCACCCTTACCGCACCGACGGTATCCCAAATCGGATCCCAACGGCACGGCGGTTTGCTTTCTGTTGCACTGTCCGTCGCACGAAGCTCACGCCGCATGCGCCCAGGCGTTACCTGGCAGTCTACCCTGTGGAGCCCGGACTTTCCTCGGTGTCTGAGCTTTCACCCAAACATCGCGACCATCCGGCCGGCGACCGATCCATGAGTTCGTGAAATATAACCCATGCACCGAGACGCCCGGGCGGTGACTCTGTCCTACTGCTGGCGCATACATCCCACTGCCAGACGGTGACGGGACGATGACGACGGGCACGTAGGCTGTCGACGTGAACGGCCGGCTGCACCCGCAGCACCGGCTTCGTCCACGGACACTCCGGTGAGTGAGGCGCGCATGACATCCCCGTCGACTTCGTCGTTGGCATCGTCGTTGGCTCGTTCCACCGTCTATCCCAGCAAGCCGGAAGCGTCTCACGCCCGCCCGCCGGCCGATACGACAGCGCCGCGTGCCATCGTCACGTTTCTCACGCCGGCCGAGCGACAGCGTGTGGATGCGCTCGGACCGGGGAGCTATACCACCGTGCATCGCGAGAGTATCGACGACCTGATGCGTGATCTGCGTACCAAGCCGGTGTCGGCGATTCTCCTGTCGGTCTCGCGTTACCAGGAGCATCACGCGACTCAAGTCGCGCGTATGGTGCGCGAGTTTCCCCGCGTACCCGCCGTGGCTCTGCTTACCGGCAACGAAGCGCGCACGACGCAATCGCTCCTTGCGCTCGGTCAACAGGGCGTACAAACGCTGGTCGATGCGCGCGATCCAGCGGGATGGCGCGACTTGCGGCAGTTCGTGAATCGCGAAGTCGCGACCACCATCGAGGCCATCGCCATCCGTCGCATTCGTGCCGATCTGGTCGGCGCGAATGATGACTGTCTGCGTTTTCTCGACGAACTCTTTCTGGCCCCGCGCTCGCTCACCACGGTGCGTCAGTTGGCGCGCCGGTTGGGTGTCGTGCCCACCACGTTCATGAGCCGCTTCTTTCGCGCCGGCATTCCTGCGCCCAAGAAGTATCTCGCCACGGCACGCCTTGTACGTGCGGCGCGTCTTCTCGAGAACCCGGGCTACAGTCTCACGCAGGTCGCGTTCCTGTTGGAGTACTCGTCGCCGCAGAGCTTCTCGCGGCATGTCATGCATTCACTGCAATGCGGCGCGGCCGAGTTTCGCAAAGCGTACAGCGGTGAAGCGATGCTCGAGCACATGCGACAGCGGTTGATTCTGCCTTTTCAGCAGCAGCTCGTCGCCTTCGTCCCGGTCGACGTCACGCCGCAATGGATTGCGCGCCCGGTCCTGGCGTTGGCGCGTGCGCCGGAGGCGCCGCGGGCCGTGCCGTCGGCGTAGCGCCCAGGGCAGCGTACTCCGCGGTGCGCGTCGTCGTCGCAAACTCACTGGTGTGGCGCAGCGCCACGGCGCGCATGCGTGCCGCCGTCTGCGAGAGCTGCGCCGCGCTGCGGGATAACTCCTCGATGCTGGCGCGTTGCGCAATCGACGCATCGGCAGCCGTACGTGCACCGAGCGCCGCACGGGCCGATGAGCTGTCGAGCGCTTCGAACGCATCTGCCACACCGGCCGAGAGCATGGCCTGCGTCTGCGCGAGCGCCGCGACGTCATCGCTCTGATACGTAATACGTCCGATGCCGCTCACGAGGGCAGACAGCGCCTGTGTGGCGTCACGCGCAATGTGTCCGGCACCGGCCACTTCGTCGGCGGTGGTGTCCATCGACAGTACGGCGGCGCCGATATCATCACGCACACGCTGTACCGTGGCGGCAATGCGCTTCGCGGCCTGTGCACTTTCTACGGCCAAGGTACGGATCTCATCGGCCACGACGGCGAAGCCGAGTCCTTCGTCACCGGCGCGCGCGGCCTCGATCGCGGCATTGAGGGCCAGCAGGTTGGTTTGGCGTGCGATGCGCGACACCGTTTCGACGAAATCGCCGACCTGCTCCGACGCGGGTGCCAGTAAGCGCACCTGTTCGGCGGTCGCATTCACATCAGCGCCCACGCGTAGCAGCGCCTGCGCGGCGCGCTCAATCGCCTCTCGACTCGCGGCGGCGGCGCGGTCCACGTCGTGCGCGCCGGTGGCCGTCGACTCGGCCGTCTGCTGCGTCCGGTCAGCGGTGCGTCGGGCCTCCTGACTCGCCAACACGCCTTCGCGGGCGCGTTCGCGCTGATGCACCAGCTCATCGCTCAGCGCCGACGCGCCAGAAGTCACATGGCCGGCTTGGCGTTGCATGACGGTGGCGGCACCATGCACCTGAGTGGCGACGGCGGCCAGTTCATCGGCTTCGCGCTGCACGGTCTCGATCAAGAGTGTGAGTTCATCGAGCATACGATTGAAGCTCATCTCGAGAAACCCGAGCTCATCGGCGTGACGCGCGTCGGCACGGGCGTCCAATTCGCCGCGCTCCACCTGCGCCATGCGTTCGCGCGTACGGCGAATGCGCGTGATCAGTTTGGAGGGCATCTGAATGACCTGTTGGGCCACGACCACCAGCATCACGGCGGCCAAGAGCACCTGTGGCCACGGAGCAGCATCGCCGGGGCGTGCCTGCGCGTAGGCGTAGCTCGCGATCAGAAATCCGGCCGTCGACGCGAGCGTGGTGAGATAGCCAAGCGTCGGTCCGCGATCGAACGAGTAGGGAACGATCGCCAGGATGTAGGTGAGCACCAGCACCGGTGATCCGAACAGATAGACGACGCCGCTGATCAACGCGGTATCGAAGATCGCGAAGACATACTTGAACCAGCGCCGATACCAGCGCGTGGACGCCCCGATGGCCGCGAGTGCCCAATTGGCGGCAATGGCGATACAAAACATGGTGAGTACCGCTGGCAGCGACACATCGGCGAGGCCGAGCCGGAGGCCGGCGATGAGCACACCCGCGATGAAGATCGTGCTCCAGAACCGCCGTTTGGCCGCGATCCGGAAGGTGGCGATGTCCTTGGCGCGCTCTTCGTCGAAGAGCGCCTGATATTGGGCGGCGGCGCTGGGCGTGTGCATACGTCTTGTAGACGCGCCACGCCCGATCGCGGTATCAGCGCCGCGTCACGCCGGTGCGATCAGCGGCAGGAGGTCGGAGGCAGTGACCAGGCTGATCACCTTGAGTCCGGCGGCCTCGAGGGCTTCGCGACCACCTTCTTCGCGGTCGACCAGTGCGAGAACGCCCAGAATCTGGCCACCGGCGGCGCGAATGGCCTCGACGGCCTTGAGGGCAGAGCCGCCGGTCGTGATCACGTCTTCAATGACGACCACCTGGTCGCCGGGTTGAAACGGCCCTTCGATCAGTTTCCCGGTGCCGTGCTGCTTGGCTTCCTTGCGAACGGTAAACGACCGAACCATTCCGCCAGTACCGGCTTCCGCCTCGAGCGCCGACGTGTGGGCGATGGCATAGGAAATCGGATCAGCGCCCAACGTGAGGCCACCTACCGAATCAACGGGCCAACCGCTGTCGCGGAGGGCGGCGAGGGCCGCCCGACCGATGACCATCTGCCCTTCCGGGCTCATGGTGCTCAGGCGGCAGTCCACATACAGCGTGGAGCGGCGGCCGGACGCCAGTACGAAATCGCCCCGCTTCGCCGAACGTTCGGCCAGCAAGGCGATCAGCCGCGACGAAATAACCCCTTCATTTTCCCGAAGAGGCCGCCCTTCTCCTCATTTTCAGCTCCGGCCGGATTCGCACCGACGGCCTTGCTGGTCGCGCTCCCGGCGCTCGTCGCGCTGCTGGCGCTGGCCATGGTGGTGGTCTGCGCGGCGGCCGCAAAGGCCTCCGAGAAGTCCTTGACCGTGGGGTACCGATCGCTGGGCTGCTTGGAGAGCGCCTTCATGACGACGTTCTCGACGGCAACCGGGAAGGCCAGATTGGGCTTCGCCTTGTTTAGCGCGACCGGCGGCTGGGTGAGCAGCTGGGAAAAGAGCTCGCGAGGCGATTTGCCCGTGTAGGGCAAGGTGCCGGTGAGCAGGAAGTAGGCGATGGTGGCCAGGGAGTACTGGTCGGCTGCCGGTCCGACGAGTTCGCCGGAGAGTGCTTCCGGCGCCACGTACATGAGGGTCCCGACGAAGAAGCCGGCGCGCGTGAGCCGTTGATCGGGAGCGGCGTCGGTATCGGCGGCGATGCCGAAGTCGAGCAGCTTGACGTGACACGTGGCCGGATCGTACATGACGTTTTCCGGCTTCAGGTCACGGTGCACGATGCCGACGTCGTGCGCCGCCTGAACGGCGCTGCAGATCTGGGACAGGATTTCGGCGACTTCCTTCGACGAGAGCGGACCCGACTTCTCCGCGTACTTGTCGAGGATCTCCCCTCCGGCCCATTCGATCGCGAGATAGTACCGCTCGCTGTCGGATTGGCCGTAGTCTAGGGTACGCACGATGTTCGGGTGTTCTACCCGTGCGCCGAACTGCGCCTCGCGCAGGAATCGCGCGACAGCGGTTTTGTCGTGCTGCAGCTTTTCGCGCAGC
>JBBQAK010000031.1:0-16010 GCA_038316215.1 Gemmatimonadales bacterium
CGCGCCCGATTCCTGGCCTACTTCGAGAAGAATGGCCACGCCATCCGCCCGAGCTCCGCGCTCGTTCCGGCCGATGACCCCACCCTGCTATTCACGAATGCAGGGATGGTTCAGTTCAAAAAGGTGTTTCTCGGCATGGAGGAAGCCCCCGATGGAAATCGGCGGGCGACCACGTCGCAGAAATGCGTCCGCGCCGGCGGCAAGCACAACGATCTTGAACAGGTCGGGCACACGGCGCGCCACCACACCTTTTTCGAGATGCTCGGGAATTTCTCGTTCGGTGACTACTTCAAGCGCGATGCGATCCGCTTCGCCTGGGAGTTCATCACCGAAGACCTGAAGATTCCGCGTGAGCATCTGCGCGTGACCGTCTTCCATGAAGACGACGAAGCGCGTCAGCTGTGGAAAGACGTGGCCAACGTGCCAGACAACCGGATCTACGGACTCGGCGCGAAGGACAACTTTTGGCAGATGGCCGACACCGGTCCGTGTGGTCCGTGCACCGAGATCTACGTCGATCTCGCGCACATGGCGCCCGACTGGGCGTTCCCGAATGACGCGACGGGCGAGTGGACCAACACGGACATTTCGGACTATTCGCTCGACGCCTTCGTCGAGGGCGCCGAAGCCGGTCGCTTTCTGGAGATCGGGAACCTCGTCTTCATGCAGTTCGACCGTCAGCAGGACGGAACGATGGTGCCGCTCCCGAAGCCGTCGGTCGATACCGGCGCCGGACTCGAGCGCATCGCCGCCGTCATGCAGGGCGTCACGAATAATTTCCATACGGATCTCTTCCGTCCGCTCATCGCGAAGGTTGAGGAGATTGTCGGCATCGGCTACCCGTATCGCCCAGGCGTGGGTCTCGGTACGGCCGTTGGCAAGGATGGTCGCGCGATCGATCCCGCGTCGTTCCGCGTGATTGCGGATCACGCGCGCGCGACGGCGTTCCTGCTCGCCGATGGCGTGTTCCCGAGCAATGAAGGACGCGGCTATGTGCTGCGACGCATTTTGCGCCGCGCCGTGCGCCATGCCTGGCTGCTGGGACGCCGCGAGCCTACGCTCGTCCATGTGGTGGAGGTAGTCATCGACACGATGCGCGACCTGTTTCCCGAGTTGCATGTGCGCCGCAAGCACATCCTCGATACCACACGCGCCGAAGAGGAACGCTTTCTCACCACGATCGACGCGGGTATGACGCGCTTCGAAGAGATGGCGCCAGCGGCATCCACGCAGGGGTCGACGACCATGCGTGGGATGATCTCCGGTGAAGACGCGTTCCGTCTGTACGATACGTTCGGATTCCCGATCGACCTGACGGAACTCATGGCCCGCGAGCGCGGCTATCGCGTGGACATTGCCGGCTTTGAGGAGTCGTTGTCGGCGCAGCGCAAGCAGTCGCAGGAAGAGCGGAAGTCACGCCAGATTACCGTCAGCGCCGATGATTTCGCCGATCCGACGCAGTGGACACACGACCAGCAGCACGCGGCGAAGCTTGGCCGTTTCGTCGGGTACGATGTGACCGAAGCGGAGACCGTGGTGACGGCGGTGCGTGCGCTCCCTGATGGGCGTGTGGCGGTGATGCTGCGCGAGACCCCGTTCTACGCCGAGTCGGGTGGACAGGTGTCGGATCATGGCACCATTACCGGTGACGGCTGGTCGGTGAGCGTGTCCGACGTGAAGAAGATCGACGGGCGCATCGCGGCCATCGGCACGGCCACCGGCCAGATCACCTTTGGGCCAGCGCATGCCGTGGTGCCGCGTGAGCGTCGTCACGACACCGAGCGGAATCACACCGCTACCCACCTCCTGCACGCGGCGCTGCGCAACGTGCTCGGTGAGCATGTGCACCAGGCCGGCTCGCTCGTGTCGCCCGACCGTTTGCGTTTCGACTTCACGCACCACGGACCGCTCACGCACGATCAGTTGGTCGCGATCGAAGCGCAGGTGAATGCTGGGGTGTGGACCGCTGCGCCCGTGAACACGCGTGAGTCCGCGTACGCCGATGCGGTCGCGCAGGGCGCGATGGCGCTCTTCGGCGAGAAATACGGCGACGTGGTGCGCGTGGTCGAGATTCCGGAGCGTTCGGTCGAACTCTGCGGTGGCACGCATGTGCGGAACACTGCCGAGATCGGGCTGGTTCGCATCGTCTCTGAAGGCGGCGTGGCTGCCGGCGTGCGTCGCATCGAGGCCGTTACGGGACCGCGGGCGTTCCAGTTCCTCGCCGATCGTGAGCGCGCGCTCGTGCAGGTGGCGACGCGCCTCAAGGTGCCGATGGCTGGAACGGCCACGAATCTCGAGCAGATCGAAAAAAAGATCGACGGGCTGATCGACGACCGAAAACAGCTCGAGAAGCGCCTCGACGACGCGATGCGCGGCGGCGTGGCCGGCGGCGGTGTGGCGCAGCAGCTGGCGAGTCAGGCGACTGACGTGCACGGGGTCCGGTTCACCGCCACGCGGGTCGACGTGGTCGATGTAAAAGCGCTCCAGGCACTCGGCGACTCGCTCCGGGAAGCACTCGGTAGCGGCGTGGCCGTATTGGGGGCCGTACTGGCCGATGGAAAGGGGGCATTGCTCGCCGTCTCCACGGATGACGCTCGCGATCGTGGACTCCGCGCCGACACGGTCGTGCGCGAGGTGGCAGCGAGTGTGGGTGGACGCGGGGGTGGAAAGCCGCACATGGCGCAGGCTGGTGTCGATGCTGATAAGCTGGATGCGGCAATCGCCGCGGCGGCGGAGATCTTTGCTCGCCTGGCAGCTGCCGGGTGAGCGCGGCGAGCGGCGCGGTGACCGTGACGGAGACGATGGTGACGACGGTCGGCAGCTGGTTCGATGCGTTGACGCCCGCTCCTCCAGAGGGACTTCGGGTTCGGCTGGCAACGTTGCTCCAGCCCTTTGCGCACTTGCCAGTGCAGCAAGTGCCTGAGGCCTGCCTCGACGCGGGTGAACGGTTGCTCGACGAATTGCTGGCGTCGGGGTCGACCTCACGGGCCACGGCGCTCGACCTGCTCGCCGTCGATTCGCTGGTGACGTACGCGTTCCAGGCGGCCGCTGATGAACCGGCGCTGCTGGATGTCAGAGCGGCTCGGGCGCTCGCCAGAATCGCGGCGCTCCCCGGATCGTTGGGCACCTGAGCAGTCGAATGCGAGCGATGTCCGCATCGCCGCGCCACGCCAGCGGGAGGGACGCGTCATGATCGACATTCACTCGCACCTGCTGCCTGGCGTCGACGATGGTTCACCGTCGCTCGATGTCTCGATTCCCGTGCTTCAGCGGTTCGCGGCGCAGGGTGTCACGGTGCTCGTGTGTACGCCGCACTTAAATGCGAGCCAGGCCGCGAACGCGCCGTACGCGCGTCACCGCGAACTGCTCTCGCAGTTGCAAGCCTCGGCTCCCGCCGGCCTCGAGATTCGGCTGGGGTGGGAAATCATGCTCGACAGCCCTGGGGTTGATCTGACCGCGCCGGAGTTCTGCTTGGGAGACTCGCGCGCGCTGCTCGTGGAATTCACCCGCGGCGGGCTCCCGCGTGGCGCCACCAGCGAATTGCGCCGAATCGCCCGGAGCGGTCGCACACCGATTCTGGCCCACCCGGAGCGGTACTTCGGCTGTACCCTCGAGCTGGTACGGGAATGGCGCGCGCTCGGCGTCGTCATCCAGACCGACGCGTCGGTCCTGATGGGGAGAGGGGTGCCGGCCGATCTCGCGAAGGCGATGCTGGCTGAAGGGCTGATCGATATCCTCGCCTCGGACAATCACGGCGATGGCCGCTCGCTTGGCGCCGCCCGTGACTGGCTCACCGAACGCGGAGCCGACGAGCAGATGGATTTGCTGTTGCGGGCAAACGCCGAGCGGGTGCTTGGTGACGAGGATCCCCTGCCAGTGCCGCCCCTTCGGGCGGGACTGGTCGGACGCATCAAGCGCCTATTCGGTCGCTGAGACGATCGATTCCTCAACCTATACCTAGCCATGACCATCGCCGATCGAGGCTCGCAGAAGGCGCCAGACGCGTCCGTTGCACCGTTGTTGGCTGCCCTGGCCGACCTCGCGGACACGGCCGAACGAGTCGCGCGCGACCTGGCCCCGGAGATTGCGCAGGCGCTGGAGATGGTCCGCACCACCGTGACGCAGGGAGGAACGCTGCTGTTCTGTGGGAATGGCGGGTCGGCTGCCGACGCCCAGCACATGGCGACGGAATACGTCGTCCGGTACATGCGAAACCGGCGAGCCTATCCCGCGATCGCCCTCACGACGGACACGTCGCTGCTCACCGCGGCGGGAAATGATCTCGGCTTCGATCACATTTTTTCTCGCCAGATCGAGGCGCTGGGGAAGCGTGGAGATCTGTTGATCATCCACTCTACCAGTGGGAATTCACCAAACGTCCTGCGCGCCGCTGAGGCAGCGAAGGAGAAGGGAATCCCGGTGTTGGCATTGACCAAGCGGGACGGAGGTACGCTGCGGCAGATCGCGGACCACACGATCGTGGTACCGACGGATCGGACGGATCGCGCGCAGGAGATTCATCTCTGTATCCAACATGCGATCTGTGACGCGATCGAGCAGACGCTCTGATCACCTCTTCGTTGCGCATGCGTAAGCGCTTATTGTACTATCGTTTATCTCACGTGAGATGATCTTCTTTCACAGACTGGTCTCGACATGATTTCACTGAAAGGCAAGCGAGCGCTGGTCACCGGCGGCTCTCGGGGCATTGGTGCCGCGGTGGCGCGATTACTCGCAGAGGCCGGCGCCGATGTAGGGATCGCGTACCGGAGTCGGGCCGCCGAGGCTGATGCGGTTCTAGCGGATATCACACATCACAAAGTTAAAGGTTTTTCTCACATGGGAGACTTGTCCACAAAAAGCGCGAATGATGCGTTTGTGGATAAAGCCGTCCAGCTCTTTGGTGGTGTGGATATCTATGTGGGAAACTCGGGCTTTTGGCCGCCTGATCCGCTCCCGGTTTCGGTGCTTGATGACGAGCGCTGGCGCTTCACCATGGCCACCAACCTCGACGGGATGTTCTTTGGGGCGCGGGCCGCAGCGCGGGCGATGAGTGACGGTGGGCGGATGATTTTCGTGTCCAGTACTGCGGGGCAACGGGGCGAGGCGGGGCATGCCGACTATGCAGCGACCAAGGGCGCGATGATCTCGTTCGTGAAATCGCTGGCGGTTGAGCTTGGAAGCAGGAATATCACGGTCAACTCCGTGGCGCCGGGCTGGGTCGATACCGAGGCCGTCGAGAAGCCGTTTGCCACCGGACGCGAACGGATCGAGGCGGCGATCCCGCTTGGGCGTGTGGCCTCACCGGCGGATATCGCCGGTCCGATTCTGTTCCTGGCGAGCCCACTCGCCCGGCACGTGACCGGCGAGATCCTGAATGTGAATGGCGGGAGCGTGCTCTGCGGATAGCGAGCTCAGCTTCTGGCCGTTCGTTGCGCGCACCCGGCCAGGTGATCGAAATCGCTCGCACGCTGCAGCAGGCGGGCTTTGAAACCTGGTGTGTCGGCGGAGCCGTGCGTGACGCCCTCTTGGGCGAGGCCCACCTCGATTGGGATCTGGCGACCGCCGCGACCCCGACGCAGGTGCGCAAGCTGTTCCGCCGGACGGTCCCGGTCGGGATCGAGTTCGGCACCATCGGCGTGCTCGACCGCGACCACCGCATGCACGAGGTCACGACCTTTCGCCGAGACGTGAAGACCGATGGCCGGCACGCGGTCGTCGAGTTCGGCGCGTCGCTGGACGAGGATTTGGCGCGGCGGGATTTCACGATCAATGCCATCGCCTACGATCCCATCGACCACCGCCTCCATGACCCGTTCGGTGGGCAGATTGACCTGACCCGTCGCGTCGTGCGCGCCGTTGGCGAGGCCGAGGCGCGGCTGCGCGAAGACCGATTACGGGCCCTGCGGGCGATCCGTTTCGCGGCACGTTTCGGCTTCGACATCGAACAGGACACGTGGCGGGCTATCGTCGGGAGCGCGCCCTTTCTCACGCGATTGTCACCGGAGCGCGTGAAGCAGGAGTTGGAGAAAACGATGGAGCAGGTGCTGGCGCCCTCCACTGCGTTCGCGCGCTGGCGAGACGCCGGGGCCTTTGCGTCTGTGGTGCCGACGCTTCACCAGGTCGGTGACGAGACCCTACGCGCCATCGACTGCTTACCCCGTCCTGGACTACCCGGGCGTCCGCTCCGAAAGACCCTGCGTATCGCGGCGCTCTTCAGCGCGGCAGGCGGCAAGCAGACCGAACGGGCGCTGCGCGATCTCCGCTTCTCGAATCAGGACATCGCGAACGTATCCGCGCTGGTCGACCGATGGAGCCGGCTTGCGCCGAACCTCACGGAGGCGATGTCCGCCGGGGTGCTGCCAACGGATGCCGAGTTGCGGCGACTCGCCGCCGATATTGGGCGACTGCGGGTGGCGGCCTTCGTGCGATTGGCGGCGGCCCGTTGGAGCGCGGTCGGCACGGTCCAACCGTTACTGGTTCGTCGGCTGCATCGCCGCATGCTCACGATGGCGTTCCGCGAACCGATCGAACTCGCGGATCTCGCGGTAGACGGCGACGACCTGCGCAGCGCGGGCATCGCGTCGGGGCCGGCGTTGGGGCGAATCTTGCACGCGCTGCTGCAGGTGGTGATCGAGGATCCTGCCGTCAACACGCGAGGGGCGCTGCTCGAGATCGCTCGGAATCTCGCGCGTTCCTCCGAATCGGCCTGACGGTCCGCATGAATCTCCAGTTGCGAAACGAGATGTCGTCATTGGGGAGTGACGAAGCGGGACGATTCCGTCCGCGCTCCGATTGGTTCGTCGCGTCCGTGCATGACGGCGTGCACACCGCGCGCATCGGAACGACGGCTGAGCGAGCGGTCGATCTACTGCACGCGCTGTCGGTCCATCTCGATCCTGCCGTCGATGTCGTCGTGACGGACTGGCGCAGCGGAACGGAATGGGTGGGCATCGATGTGGCGCTGCCGGATCTCCGTGATGCGCTTGGTCGGCTGCGCTTTTTGCTGGCGACGTACGGGGGTGTCGAGATGACGGTCTTTGGCCCGGATGATCAGCTGTCGTTGACGCCCGAACTTCTGCTCGTGATCTACTCGCGTTCTGACCGCTGGTACTTCCTGCTCGAGGGACTGGGACTGTCCGAGCGAGCTGCCCCACCCGCCCCCGTGTGGGTGCCGAGGCGCTCCATGCTGACGGCCGCGCCGGAGCTGTCGACCGCGCTGGCCGCGGCCGCCACGAGACTGGGATTGACGGCGGCCCCCGCGTCAACCACCCGATGAGCGCGACGCTGTTCGCGGCGAGTGCGCCTGAACCGTTGGCCGCGCGCATGCGCCCTGAGCGGCTCGAAGACGTCGTCGGGCAGCAGCATCTGCTGGCACCCGGTCGCCCCCTTGGCGACGCGATTCGCAATGGATCGATCGGCAGCGTCATTTTGACCGGGCCGAGCGGAACGGGAAAGACGACGATCGCCAGTCTGATCGGCCGGTATACGCAGCAGACCGTCGTTGTCCTGAACGCGGTGACAGACGGTATCCCGCGGCTTCGCGACATCGTGGCCGAGGCGGAGAAGCGTCGCAGCTATGAGGGGCGCCGCACACTGGTGGTGATCGACGAAATTCATCGCTGGGCGAAGTCGCAGCAGGACGCGTTGCTTCCGCACGTGGAGAACGGTGTGATCGCGTTGTGCGGGGCGACGACGGAAGTACCGGGATTTGCCGTCGTGGGGGCGCTGCTGTCCCGGACGCGCGTTTACGCGCTGCGTCCACTCACCGTCGACGACGTGGTAAGTGTGTGCGCGCGAGCGCTCGCCGACGAGCTGCGGGGACTTGGGGCGCAGCGGCTGCAGGCAGACACCGATACCCTTCGTTGGCTCGCCGAGCAGGCGGATGGGGATGCGCGCCGTGCGCTGGGGGCGCTCGAAGCCGTGGCGCAGGTGCTGCCGGCGGGCGCCGCCTTAACGCGCGATGCGCTCGCCGATGCCCTCGGGACACGGGTCGTCAGCTACGACCGCGTCGACGTCGACCGCAATGCGGTGTTGTCGGCATTCCATAAATCGCTCCGCGGCAGTGATCCGCATGCGGTGCTGTACTGGCTGGCGCGCGGACTACAGGCCGGCGAAGACCCGCAGATCTTTCTGCGTCGGCTGGCCGCCATGGCGACGGAGGACATCGGTCTAGCTGATCCGCAGGCGGTCGGCATCGTGATGACCGCGTGGGATACGTTCCGTCGGCTCGGTCCCGCCGAAGGCGAGCGCGCGGTCGCCCAGGCTGCGGTGTACTGCGCGGTGGCGCCAAAATCGAACCGCCTGTATCTCGCGTGGGCGGCGGCTCGCGCCGCCGCAGCCGAGTCGCCGTCGGTTCCAGTACCAGCGCACCTGTTGAATTCCGAGATGCACCTGCGCGCCGACCCCGATCGTCGCGTACCGTACGAGTATCCGCACGATCATCCCGGGGCTTTCGTCGCGCAGCCATACCAACCACCGGAACTACAAGGACAGACGTACTATCATCCGTTATCGGTCGGCGAAGAGAAACAGATCGCCAAGCGGCTCGCGTGGTGGGCGGAGCGGGGCGGTCCGCCAGTTGCCGAGTGATAGTCTGGGAACGAGGGTCTCCGTCTGTCGCTCGTGGCGGCACGGAACACGATGGTCGAAGAGGGTACCAGAGGTGGACGCGATGCGCAGCCGGGATTGGCGGCATCCAGCAGTTCGAGCAGACCTTTCAGCTCCTGAGGATATGAGATGCGCGTAACGAGGGCGGTACGGCGCTGGATGACGGCTGGTGCGGTCGTGGCGATGACCGTGGGCGGTGCTGCGTGCGCCTCACTCGGACGCGCGACCTTCAAGGAGCCGGTGGTCACGCTCCGCGAATTCAACGTGACCGGGCTCGGCCTTACCGGGGGCAGCGTCGACGTTGTGCTGTCAGTCTACAACCCGAACGGCTATAAGCTCGATGCCCTGAGCATGACGTATCAGGTGGACGTCGATACCATGAAGTTGGGGAGCGGTGCGCTCGATGGACGATTCGTCGTGCCCGAGAAGGACTCCTCGCTGGTGCGCTTGCCGGTACGTTTCACCTACGCCGGACTGGGCGCCGCAGGGCGGTCGCTGCTGACGGCAGGTACGGTGAATTATCGCGTACGCGGTGACTTCACCGTGTCCACGCCGCTCGGCAATTTCACCCGTCCATACGATCGGACGGGACGCTACTCCTCAGTGTCCGGCAACGGACGCTGATCGGCTTCGCCCTCTCAGATTAGGTAGACGCACATCAGCCGCGAGATCATCTCCCTCACGCCGCCAGTCGAGCGCGCGGTGCTCGTCAGTGCACCGTCGAAGCGTGGCAACGCCCGTCATCAGGCCGACGAACACCTCGAAGAACTCGCACGACTGGCCGACACGGCCGGCGCGATCGTGGTGGGTCGGCTCACGCAGGCGCTCGATCGGCCGCATCCCGCGACGTATCTCGGCAGCGGTAAGGTCGAAGAGCTCAAATTGCGAATCAACGAGCTGGGCGCCACGCTGGTGATCTTCGACGACGAGCTCACACCGGCGCAGGGAAAGAACGTCGAGGCGATCGTCGGCACGCGCGTGATGGACCGTGCGGAGCTCATTCTCGACATCTTCGCCACGCGAGCGCGTTCGAGCGAGGCGCGCCATCAGGTGGAGCTCGCGCAGTTGCAGTATTTGTTGCCGCGCCTCACACGCATGTGGACGCACCTCGAGAAGTTTCGCGGGGGTATCGGCGTGCGCGGTCCGGGCGAAACGCAGCTCGAAACCGACCGTCGACTCATCCAGCATCGCATCCGCGTACTCAAGGAGCGGCTGGCCGATGTCGAGCGGGCGCGCGAAGTGCAGCGCGAAGGCCGCAAGTCGCATTACCGGGTTGCCCTCGTGGGCTATACCAATGCGGGCAAGTCGTCGGTCCTGCGGCAGATGGCGAACGACGTGCAGGTATTCGTCGAGGATCGTCTGTTCGCGACGCTCGATCCGCTGACGCGTGAAGTCGAGGTGGGCGACGGGTACACGGTGCTGCTCACCGATACCGTCGGATTCATCCGGAAGCTCCCTCACCATCTGGTCGCGTCATTCCGCGCCACGTTGTCGGAGGCGAAGGAAGCGGACCTGCTGCTGCATGTGATCGACGCGAGTCATGCGGTGTGGGAAGAGCAGCGCGATGTGGTGGACGGCGTGCTGGCCGATCTCGGCCTAGCCGACCAGCCGAAGCTGTACGTGATGAACAAGATGGACTTACTGCCCGCCGACGAGGCCTCGGCCGTTCGTGAACGGGTGGCGAACCTTATTCCGAATTCGCTCTTCGTGTCCGCCATCGAGCCGGGTGGCCTCGACACGCTTCGTGCATCGCTGCTCGATAGTCTCCGTCGCCAGCGCCCGGTGCTCGAGGTCCGGCTTCCGGCGGCGAATGGCCGGATGATCGCGGAGATGCATCGCGATGGTGAAGTGCTGGATCAGCGCACTGACGAGGATGTCATCGTGCTTCGGGCGCGACTCGATGACCGCACGATCGGTCGACTGCGGCAGGCCGGCGCGCGGATCACCGTGCTTCGGGGCGTCGAGCGCACCAAGATCGCCGCGGAGCCGGCCGAAGCGTTCTAGTCGAGCGCTGCACCAACGGACGCACAAACGGCCGGTCATCAGTGATGATGACCGGCCGTTCGCATGGTGAAGCAATCGCAATGGGCGTGCAGGGACTCGAACCCCGGACCTCTGCTGTGTGAAAGCAGCGCTCTAACCAGCTGAGCTACACGCCCGCAAACATTCCGCGCCCGACCACTCATGACGCGGATCAAGAACGTAACGGAGGGCGTCGACGGTGGGAAGCCCCTCACACGATGCGGAAAGACAAACGCCTCGGTGCAGAGCACCGAGGCGTATGGTCCGGGTGGGACTTGAACCCACGATCCTTCGATTATGAGTCGAGCGCTTTAACCAACTAAGCTACCGGACCGAACGTGGCGATCCACCGCCGCGGCCGTCGCCAAATGTACGTCAATCGTCCGCAACGTGCGCGTCGTAGGCTTCGAGGACTTCGTCGGGCGTGACCGTCGCGGCACCAAGTTTTCCGACCTCGACCCCAGCGGCGTAGTTCGCCACGATGGCCGCTTCGAGTGCCGTGGCCCCGGCCGCCAGCATGGTTGCCAAGTACGCCGTCACCGTATCGCCAGCGCCCACCACGTCGTACACCTCCCTGGCGGTCGTCGGGACGCGATGCACGACGCCATCCGACGAGACCAACGCCATACCGCGTTCGCCGAGGGTGAGCAGCAAGTGCTCGACGCCGAGCCGCGAAAACGTTTCAGGGAGCGCCGCGGGATGTTCGAGATCGACCGCGGCGCCGAGTGCGCTTTCCAGCTCTCGCCGGTTCGGCTTGAACACGGTGGCCCCGCGGTACGCAAAGAAATTGCGAAACTTCGGGTCGACGACAATCGGCAGCGTGCGCGCGCGGGCCAACGCAATCGCGCCTTCGATGACCGATGGTACGAGCACACCCTTGTTGTAGTCCTCGAACACGAGCGCGGTCGCGTGCGGCATGGCCCGTTCAATCGCATCGAGGACGCGCGCGACGTCCACGTTGTCGAGGTCCGCGTCGTCTTCCTCATCGAATCGAACCAGTTGCTGAGAACGCGCCATCACCCGGGTCTTGGTGGTGGTGGGCCGACCGACCGTGACCAGCGATCGGGACTCCATGCGACCAGCCTCGAGACGTTCGCGGAGCGTGCGTCCGGCCACGTCATCCCCGACCACGGCGACGAGGTCGCACCCCGCACCAACGGCGGCGACGTTTTGGGCGACGTTGGCGGCGCCGCCGAGCGCCAACTTGCGGTCACGCACCCGGACGACCGGGACCGGCGCTTCGGGGGAGATCCGATCGACGTCGCCACGGAGGTACACATCGAGCATCGCGTCGCCGATGATGACCACATGCTGCGCGGCGGCGTCCGACAGCAGCGCTTGGAGCCGAGCGCGGGATATGGTGGGCGTCATGGCGGGGAAGCTAGTCGGAGCGATTAGCTTCGTCACCGGTCGTGCCGCCGTTCCCATGCTCCATCCCGCCGAGATGCCCGCCTCGTCATTCCCCAGCGATTCCCCTGTCGCACGCCGGTCGCCGGTGCTGGTACTGGCCGCCTCGCTGATCGGCATCTCCTTCGCTGCTCCGTTGATCCGGCTCTCCGCGAGTTCAGCGATCGTGATCGCGACGTGGCGACTCGGACTGTCGATGCTCATTGTGGCCGCCGCCCTGCTGATCACGGGCTCGTGGCGCGAGTGGCGAATGCTCTCCCGGCGTGAGCTCCTGCTGGCGAGCGGCGCCGGCATCTTGTTAGCGCTCCACTTTTGGAGCTGGAACGCGTCGCTGCGATACACCAGCGTGGCTGCGTCGGTGGCATTGGTCAACCTGCAGCCGGTGCTCATCGCCGGCGTCTCGGCGCTGTGGCTGCATGAATCGCCCTCCGGCAAGCAATGGCTCGGTGTGGTGATCGCCGTGTTGGGCGCCTTGGTGGTTGGGTTGGCCGACGTGCCCGGAGGCCTCTCGGGTATCGCGGCCGCGATCTCCGGTGGCACGACGGCCGACGGCGGCGGCCGAGCGCTCTTCGGTGACCTGCTGGCGCTCGTCGGCGCGGTCACGGCTGCGTTGTATTATCTGATCGGACGCCGACTCCGACAGCGCGTGGGCGTATGGCCCTATGTCTCCATCGCCTACGGCGCGGCGTTCGTGACCTGCGTCCTGATCGCGCTCGCGAGTGGGGAGGTGCTCGTGCCACAGCCGCGCCGCGAACTGACGATCTTCGCCGGTCTTGCCATCGGACCGATGCTACTCGGACACACGGGGATGAACTGGGCGCTCGGCCACCTGCCGGCGTTTGTGGTGAACCTCACGACACTGGGCGAACCGATCGGCGCCACGATTCTGGCGGCGCTCCTGCCGGGGATCGCCGAAGTGCCGGGCGTCGGAACCATCATGGGCGGGGTACTCGTGCTGGGCGGTGTGTTGCTGGCGTCACGCCGTTCCCCGGGTCAGCCAGGAAGCTGAGCTGGGCCGAAAACAGGCCACGAGCGGCTCGTATTCCTCACCCAGGTTATCTTTCAGGGGTGAGCGAGACTCGATCGATCTTTTCAGGCGCCGGCGCGCCGTACGCCGACAGTGATGGCGCGTCACCACAGGGGCCGTATGCATCGGCAGCACCGGTGGTATTCGCCCCCGCGCGTCGTGAGCGCCGCTTCGACATTGTGGTGACGCGGGGTGGGTCGGTCGAGTCGCGACATCGCGTGCACGCGGCGGTGGTCGACGCCGACGGGACGCTGCTCGAGGGCGTGCGCGATCCGCACACCGAAACGTGGTGGCGCTCCTGCGCCAAGCCCTTTCAAGTCATGCCGCTGGTGCGCTCGGGTGGATTGGAGCGACTGGGATGGGGAGTCAGCCAGCTGGCGTTAGCCTGTGCATCGCACGGCGGCGAGCCCGAGCACGTGGCGCTCGCCGAATCGATGCTGGCCGGGATCGGCCTTGAGGAGGGCGATCTGGCCTGTGGCGCCCACGAGCCACTGGCCGCGCGCGGCGCACGGCTGCTGCGAGAGTCGGGTGATCGGCTCACGCGCCTGCACAACAACTGTTCCGGAAAACACGCCGCGATGCTGGCTCGAGCGGTGTTGCTGGGAGAACCGACCAGCGGCTATGAGCAGGCGTCGCATGCAGTCCAGCGGGCGGCGCTCGAGACAGTCTCCGAGTGGTCAGGCATCCGGTCTGAACAGATCGGGGTCGCGGTGGACGGCTGTGGGGTCCCCGTCTTTTCACTGCCGCTGGCGCACATGGCGCTGTCGTACGCGCGTCTCGCACACGCGTCGACGCACGACGACCAGCCAAGTCGCCGGATCGTGCACGCGATGACGTCGCAACCCTTTCTGGTGGGTGGCAGCGATCGGTTCGACACGCGCCTCATGGAAGCGGTGGGCGGCAACGTCGTGTGCAAAGTCGGCGCCGAGGGTGTGCACACCTTCGCGATCATTGACCGTGGGATCGGCTTCGCGCTCAAAGTCGAAGATGGCTCGCAGCGCGCGCAGTTCGTGGCGGTGCTGGCGATGCTGGCCGAATACGACGCGTTGCCGTCGCCGTTGCCCGAGAGTTTGCGCGAAGCCGCGGTCCGGGTGATTCGGAATACGCGTGGCGAACAGGTCGGCGAAGTGTTCGTGAGCATGGCCCCGCTCGGCGCGTTCGGGCGAGCCTGATGGCGTTGATTCGATGACACGACGCGGTGAGGTGCCTGCTACACTCGATGCACTTGATGCGGAGACGGCCGCTCTCGTTCGTCTGGCGGCGGTGCTCGCGGGTGGCAGCGAAGCCGAGGTACGCGCGGAGCTGTCGGCAGTGAACGGCGTCGTCAATCCCATCTGGGTTGAAGAGGTCATTCTGCAGACGTACTTGTTTGCCGGATTTCCGCGGGCGCTCAATGCGGCACGGGATTGGCGTCGCATCTCCGGTCGGAGCGCACCAACGCCGGCGGATGATGGCGAGCGTGATGTGATGGACTTTTCTGAGCGTGGCGAGACGACGTGCGCGACGGTGTATGGCGAGTTCTACGATCGCTTGCGCGTGAACATTCGTGGACTGCATCCAGCACTCGATCGGTGGATGATCACGGAAGGGTATGGCAAGGTGCTCGGTCGACCGTTGCTCGATCTGGCGCGTCGCGAATTGTGCGTGGTCGCCGCGTGCGCCATCGCGCGTCAGGACCGGCAGCTGCATTCGCATCTGCACGGCGCCGTCAATGCGGGGGCGACCGTGGACGTCGTTTCGGCCGCGCTGCAGGCGGTGGCACCATTGATCGGCGATGACGATATGCGTCGCTATCTCGGTTTGTGGGCGCGGGTGCAGGGCAAGTAGTACCACAGGATCGGTCAGACCGCAGGACAATCAGCACGCAGTACACTCGCAGGTTTCTGGCGGCGCCTCGGTGGCCGGCTGCCTCTCTCGTTTCGGAAGTGATTCATGTTCGTAGATCGCGTACTCGTGAAGGTTGAAGCAGGAACTGGTGGATCGGGACAGACGTCGTTCCGTCGCGAAAAGTTCGCGCCGATGGGCGGCCCCGACGGCGGCGACGGCGGACGAGGGGGCGACGTCATCGTGCGCGGCGACCGGAACCTGACCACGCTGCTCGACTACACGTACCGCGATGCCTGGAAGGCCGAACGCGGCCAGCACGGCGAAGGGTCGAATCGGACCGGTCGCTCCGGCGAAGACATCGTGCTGCCCGTACCTCCCGGTACCGTCGTGCGCGATGCCGAGACGCAGGAGTTGCTGGGCGAAGTCATGGAGGACGGACACACGATTCTCGTGGCGAAGGGAGGGCGCGGTGGTAAGGGGAATTCGTTCTTCGTCACCCCCACGCACCAGTCGCCGCGCGAATGGCAGCCGGGCGAAGAAGGACACGCGCGGACGCTCGAACTCGAACTCAAATTGATCGCCGATATTGGTCTTGTCGGCCAGCCAAACGCAGGCAAGAGCACACTGCTCTCGGTGATCTCGGCGGCTCGTCCGAAGATCGCGGACTATCCGTTCACGACCTTGTCGCCGAACCTCGGCGTGGTACCGCTCAGCGACCATCGCTCGTTCGTGGTGGCCGACATTCCCGGAATCATCGAAGGCGCGTCGGAAGGCAAGGGACTCGGACTGCGGTTCCTGCGCCATATCGAGCGTACGCGCATGCTCGCGTTCATGATCCCCATCGATGCGGACGACTGGCAAGCGGAGTTCGATCAGTTGCGTCACGAGATCTCCTCGTATTCCACGGAACTCGCCACCAAGCCGTATTGCGTCGTGTTCACGAAGCTCGATCTGCTCGGCGAGCACTACGTGCCGGAAATCGAAGCGCCGGGCGCCTTCGGCAAGTACGCTACCAATAAATGAATTTGTTGAGGGAATAAGAATGGGAATTGGGTTTGAGTGCACTTTCCAGTACAGGATACTCCCCTTCACCGGTATCTACGGAGGCTGGGGAGCT
>JBBQAK010000088.1:0-11557 GCA_038316215.1 Gemmatimonadales bacterium
GTGATTGTCGACCCCGCCGACATTCCGAGCATCGTGGAGCCGGTACCGGTCGACAATTTTCTGAACTGGAACCCGTGCAGCGGTCTCGATCAGGCCAAGGGACGCGACGCCGATTGCTCGATCGTCTTCAAGTACGGGATGAAGCGTGATTTCAACACGTGGCTCACGCTGCTCGGCGACCGCGCCCCCGTGAAATCGCTGTTGGGGCTGCGCCAATGGAATATCGCGCACCAACGGGCCGGCGCGATCAAGTACGGACAGGCGCTGCTCGACATCTCCGACGAGATGGACGTGCAGGCCGACCGCGCGCGCTACGAAGCGGACCGCCGCAAGGACATCCTGCTCTCGGCCACCAACGGCATCGATGCCGCTATGAAAGCTCATCAGCTCGATGCGTTGCTCTTCCCCGGCGCGAGTAGCGCGAACATCGGCGCGCGCCCGGGCTATCCTACCATTACCGTTCCGTATGCCTTGCTGCCGGTGCCGCAATGGCAGGGCGCTCAGGCGTTCCCCGACGGCTTCTCGCCGCGTCCCGCGCCGTTCGGCGTGAGCTTCACCGCATCAGCCTGTGGCGAGCCCACCTTGGTTGGGTTGGCGTATGCCTTCGAGCAGGCTACGAAAAAGCGTGTACGTCCGCCGCTGTTTCCGTAACTCCTACCTCATTTGCTCATGCGTCGCTCTCGTGTTCTGTTCGCGGTTATCGGTGCCGCGTTGTCTTTCTCGCAGCCGCTGGCCGCGCAGACATATCCAACCAGCTGGAATCCCGAGCTGCTCAAGCGCGCCGATGTGAAGTCGGCGATGACGATGCTCGAACAACGATTCCCGAGTCAGGTTGACGAGTGGATCCGTATTGCCGAAATGCCAGGCAAGTCGCGACTGGAGCAGCAGCGCGGCGCCTACGTGAGATCGGTGTTCGAGAAGGAAGGACTCAAGGTCTCGGTCGACTCCATCGGTAACGTGACCGGCGTGCGCAAAGGCACCGGGGGCGGTCCGACCATCGTGATCGCGGCCCACACCGACATCGTGTTCCCGCCGGAAACGAACACCAAGGTGCGTCGCTCCGGTGACACCCTGTTCGCGCCGGGCGTCGGTGACAACACGGCGTCGGTGGCGAACATGCTATCCACGCTGCGCGTGATGAACGCCACCAAGTTTACGAGCAAAGGCGACATCATCTTCATCGGCACGGTGCAGGAAGAGCTCGGCCTCAAGGGCATGGAATACTGGCTGCAGCACAACCCGAAGCCTGACCTGCTCATCGTGCCCGACGGGGCGTACGGCAGCGTGGCGTACGGCGCGCTCGGCATCTACTGGACGAAGTTCGTGTTCACGCATCCCGGCGCTCACACCCTGGCGTCGCGCGGCATTCCCACGCCGGTGAAGGCCGTGGCAAAGGCAATTGATCGGCTCTATCAGCTGCAGTTCGAGGCGCTGCCGAATGGCGCCGTGATGAACATCGGACAGATCCACGGCGGCAACATTTTCAACGCGGTGCCGCAGGAGTTGTACTTCACCGTCGACCTACGCAGCTCCGATCCGGCATTGCTCGATTCGCTCGATCGCACGATTGCGCGCATCACGCAGGAAGTAGCCGATGAGCAGAAGGTCGGCCTGCGCGTGGAGATTGAACAGAAGAGCGGCGCCGGCGGAACCGAGAAGCAACTGGAAGGCGCGCGCGCGCATCCGATCGTGCAGACGGCCGTCGACATCAATCGCGCACTCGGGATGAGCCCGGGCATGCCCGGCGCGTCCGAAGCCGTAGCCACTGGTGCCACCGACGCCAATCCTGGCGTGGTACGCAAAATTCCGAGCATTGCGATCGGCGGATCGAAGGCCAGTGGCGCACACCAGCTCACCGAGTTCGCATTGGCGTCGACGGCGCTGCCGTCCACCAAGCTGTTGTACCTGCTCACGGCTACCTTCGCGGATGGTATCAAGATCGTGCCGCCCGTCAAGATCGTCCCGTGATCCAATCATGATCCAATCATGATCCAAGGCGACGTCTCGACAACCGACATCGTTTTGGGGTCCGTCGTGCTCGTCGGGTTTCTGGGCGTCGCCTATGTGATCGGGCGAACGTTGAGTGCCATCACCAACAAAAAGTATGCGCGGGCCTGGGCTCCGCTCGTGCCGGTAGTGCATGGCACCATCGTGTATGACAAAGGGGCTGCGGTGTCGAGCTCACTGTATGGCGAGTACAAAGGCCATGTGGTGCACGCGCAGATGCAGCCCCAGCGCAACAAGTATCAGCACAGCAACTCCGGTCGCTACAACTACTTCGGGATCACGCTCAAAGACGTGCCGGGCCTGCACGACTGGCGCGTGTATCACGACACGAAAATCTTCGGCGTTGGTCGAGACGGCTGGCAGGTCGAGGCCGGCAACGAGACACTCAAGGCTCGGCTCGACGCCTCGGGGATCGCCGGACTGCTGGCCATGCTCGGCACGCCACGCCTGGAATTCGATAAAGCTCTACACACGCTTGAGTTCAGCAACGACATCACGCCGAATCTCGTGCTCACACCAGCGGACTTCACCGACGTGTTGGATCTGCTGGTGCGGTTGAAAACAGCACAATTGTGACAGGAATCGGGGCTCCGTGGCGCCACAGGGCAGAAACCGTGCACGATTCGGTGCTCGCCGGTTGCGCCCGCGTGCTCGCTAAGGGATGTTCCAAAGGTATGGACTCGTGTGAACAGCGCCGTCCGTCGGCGGTTTGACGTGACGTGTGCGATGTGACAGCGGCGATCTCCTGCGCGCGGCTGTGCTCTCTTTCAGGGAATTTGCTTGTGACCACTGCTGCCCCGACACCTGCGCCGACGCCCGCCGCGATCCCCACGTCGACCGAATACCACAAGGCGCTGCGACTGCTGTATGTCGCCAACACAATTTCCGATGCGCAGTGGAGCATGCTTCGCGCGCATTGTCTGGCCCCTGATTACACGCTCACGACCGTCGAACTCGCGGCCGTTGCCGGCTTCGAGAAGCCGGGTGCTGTGAATCTCAACTATGGTCGGTTCGGCGCGAAGTTGGCCGGGCGTCTGCTGTACACCGTACCGCCGAAGGAGCCGCAGGCGTCGGTCTTCGCCACGTTCGCCGAAGGTGGCGCCGAAGCACCACAGACGCGGTGGACGCTGCGCCCCGAGATCGTCGCAGCAGTAAAGCTGTTGAACTGGTTCCCGCGCCTGGCGAAGCACAAGACGTCGTAATGCAATGAACGCGACGCGCCATCACAAGATGGCGCGTCGCGTTTTTAGTAGCACACCATTCAGCGAAACGGCAGCGGTCCACTCCCGCTTCGGAGCTCGCGCACCATCCGGTCATCACCGGTGAGCTCCCAGTACACGAGCGAGACCGGAATCATGCCCACCGTGTTTACTTCGTCGAAGAAGCGCTTCATGGTGAAGGCATCGCCGAGCTGTCGTGCGCGCTCGGCCATGGTCTCCTCCATCAGCCGGCCGCCGGTGATGTAGCTCGCGCCGTAGCCTGGCTGCCGCAGGTACAGGTGTTGTTCGAACCCCAGCAACGGATCACGACGCATCCATCCACGTGGCGTCCATCTGACGTGCATGTCGGCCGCTTGGGCCATCGTGAGTGTATTCGAGTGCGCGTAGAGATTGCCGAGGCCACGCGCAGCACGAGCGGCGAGCATCGTCCAGACGATCTCGCGCGATCGCGGCGACTGATCATACAAGCCCGCCTGCATCATCCACTCTTCCATCGACGTCGCCATGCCTTCGGCGCGGCTCATCCACACGTTATAAAGCAACGGTGTACGGCGAATCGGGCTCGCGTTCGGATGCTCGCGGAATCGTCCGTTGTCCCACCAATGCCAGAGGTGCGTCCACAGCGTGCGTGGATCACGATGCGTGGCCTGCGAGAAGAAGTTGCGCGTGGCCTCGGGCGAGTACGACTGGAATCGTTCGCGCAGCGCGCGCTCCATCCACGGCTCAACCGTCACGATACCCTGATCACGGAAGAACTGCATGTAGCCCGGCAGTGCCTCGGCCTGCATCGTCGCGAACTCGGCGGCCGAGCCGGCGACGTGCATCGGCGGCAGCTTCGCGTTGCGGGTCTCCTCGAGTCGTAGCGAGGCGTGCGCGCGGGCGAGTTCACGACGGGTGATCGTGACTTCATCCTCCCACGTGAGCGGCACGAGCAACACGTTCTTGAGGAACCAGGTGTACTGCTGTGTGCCGATCCCCGACGGTCCGGTCTTCTTCGGTGCTTCGGTGCGAAGCCACGCCGTGAACGATTCCGTTGCGTCGGCCGCGCCCGCGATCGCACTCTTGAGCGCACCGTCGTTTGGATTGCTCGTGGCGACGAGTTGAGCGAGTGTGCCGAGTGCCTCGTGCTGCTCGTCGAAGGTTTTGACGGCGCCAACCCACAAGTCCTTGGCGTTGCCCTTGGCCAGATTCACCCGCGCCTGACGGAGCAGCGGTGCGATCGTATTCAACTGCGCCGTGAGGCGGCGCGACTCGTCGGCGCTCATGGGGCGCGACTGATCGAGGACCGTGCGTGGCCACACCGCATACTGCCAGAGGCGCACGGCGCCGTGAATCGTTGGACCTTCCTCCGCTGGCGTGTCGCTTTCTTCGGTGCGCACTGAGGCGTAGTACGCCGGGTCGCGCGCAAACGGTTGCAGCACCGTGAGGTGGTACTGCATGCCATTCATCTCGGCACGTACGAGATGCCAGTCCACTTGCTCTGGCACGCGCCAGCCGGTGGTGTCGATGGCGCGCAACTTCGCTTGTAGCGCGCGGAGTGCGAGAAGTCGGCGTGCGTTGGTGGCTGGCGTGTAATCCGGAATGCTATTGCGGCGCGGTGGCTCCTCAAACGTGCGCCACTCGGCGAACAGCGATAGCAGCTGCGCGTAGCTGCGGCTCGGCGAGGCAGACGATGACGCGGGCTGCGCGTACAGGAGGGCGCGGGGTCCGGCCGGGATGGCGAGGACGGCGACGAGCGCCGCGGCTACGGCTGCCGCTGGGCGAAGGCTGAAGTAGGGCATATGCGAATCTACGCGGGGACAGATTTCTCGCACCTGACCCTACTGGAACGCGGCGCGGCGCGGCATCGTCCCTGTGATGACCTTTCGCACCCTTCTCTTACTCGTCGGCACCCTGGTCCTCGGTGCGTGTGGCGCCCCGGTCGCACGGGTGGCGAAGCGTGCGCCGGCCACGGGCGCCGAGCGCGTACTGGTGGTCATCAACACGCGCAGTAGCGCCAGCGATTCGGTGGGGCGCTACTATGCCAAGCGTCGGGGCATCGACCCCACGCATATCGTGCGGCTCGCGCTCCCGCTGGACGACGAGATCGGCGACATCGCATTTCAGACCGACATCGTGCGACCGGTACGCGCAGCGATCGCGGCGTTGCCGATGCGGATCGACTTCATCGTGCTCACCACCGATGTGCCCATTCGTGTCGCGCGGAAGAACGGCTACAGCGTCGATGCGATGCTGGCCGGCATGCATTTGGCAATTCCACCGATGGTGGGACTCGATAGCGTCTGGCTGTCACGCTATCGCAATCCGTACTTCAACGCTGACGGGCCGTTCTCGAGCGACCGGTACGGCATCTATCTTGTGACGCGGCTGGACTGCGCACGTGTGTCCGATTGCCTCGCGTTGGTCGATCGCTCGATCGCGGCGCGTCCGGCGCCGGGTCCATTCTTCTTCGATGCGATGCCGCCGCGTCGTGGCACCGATGGTTATGCCACGATGAACCTGCTGCTCTATCGGGCGGCGTTCCGGCTACCGCAGCGTGGCGTGGGCGTGCAGATCGATACCACGGAGGCCTTCGTGGCACCGACCACGCCGGTCATGGGCTACGTGAGCTGGGGGAGCAACGACGCGCGATTCGACAGCGTAGCCTATCATGCCGTGCGATTCCTGCCCGGTGCGCTAGCGGAAACGTTCGTGTCCACCAGCGCGCGTTCCTTCGGTCCTGTACAAGGTGGGCAGAGCCGCATCGTGGATCTGATCGCGCAGGGGGTGACCGGGGTGAAGGGCTACGTCAGCGAACCGTTCACGCTGGCACTGGCCAATCCCGACATCCTGTTCGATCGCTATGTGCGTGGTGCCACCTTGGCGGAGGCATTCTATGCGGCGTCGTACATGGTGTTGTGGAAGGATCTCGTGATCGGTGACCCGCTCTGCGCACCGTACGCGATGTTTCAGGAGCCTTCGTTTGCCCCGTGAATCGCGAGCGTGCGGACAGGCGGCTCGTCAACAGCTCCATCGTAAACGGCCGGAACACGGATCAGACGGAGTTGACTGAAACATCACAGATAAGCCAAAAGCGCAGTTTGCATATCTGCGTTGATTCTGTAAGATCGGTGATCTCCGTGTTCTGGCTGATGCAGTTGAAGTTGCTGCCCCGTTAGAACGCCGCCATGCGCGTAACCTTGATCGCGACCGAGCGCTCGTTACGCACGTTCGTGAAGGTGTTTTGTCGCTCGGTATATACGAGGAACACGTCACTGAGCGGTGCGTAACGCCAGGCGAGCCGCGCATTGGTTACGAAGCTGCGAGACTGTGTGTTGTACTGCACGAACGTACTGCCAAAGAGCGTCGTGGAGTAGGCGTACTTCACACGCAGACCGCCGAGGTCGGCAGCAAACGCGCCGCTGGGCAGCGTCACGTCATTGTGCTGATAGGTCCCTTCAAAACTGATGTCGTAGCGTGGACGCCACGTCAGTCCGCCGCTCAGCGTTTGATTAGTGCCGTTGTAGAAGTCACCCACCTGCAGGCTGGCGTTGCCGTACACCGGATAGCGCTGTGTCGAGGTGTACGTGGCCTTCGCATTCCGGAAGGCATAGCGCCCCATCGGAATCGAGCGCCCTGGGAACGGTGTGAACGCGCGGTCGAGACGGTCAAACCAATCATTCACTTCGAGTTTGAGTTGGCCGTCGGGCTGAAAGAAGATGTCAAGGACACCGGTGTACTGATGCGACTGCGCCGTGCCATCGAGGTCGGTGTACACGTCGGCTTCGATGTACGGATTGAGCTCTTGAATGCCCTTGAGTTTTGGACGGGCGTGAATGCCCGTGGTGGCGTACGTCTGCTGAAAGCCACGTCGGTTCACGAAGCCGATACCGGGATCGAAGTTGTCCGACACGCGCTTGTACATCGCCGAGGTATTCCACAGCTTGCCGCGGTACGCTGCCGACACACGTCCGGCGGTGCCGTCTGAGCTGGCGGTGTCGGCATCGCTCATCGCCAGATACGAGTTGATGATCAGATTGCCTAACAGACGAATGTTCGCGTCGACGCCATAGGAGCGGTTGAACGTGCCACTGCTGTCTGTGGCTTGGCGGTTGGCCGCCAGCAGGCCGATGTCGGAATTGCCGAAGATGTTTCGGCGCACGCGCGCGACCGCAAAGTTCTCGGTGGGGCTCGTGCCGGCGTGCTGCGTCTGCATATCGAGCAGTCCCACTTCCCATCCTCCCACGCGACCGGTGAGACGACCGCCGCCGGCGATGGGAATCGGGAGGCCGTCCTTGGTGAGACCGATCTGTCGCGAGTTGAAGAGCGTGAAGTCGCTCAGCGACGCCCCCATTCGATAATTGCGCTCCGTCACATCACCCAACGTGAACGAGCCGGAGTTTTCGATGAAGAACTCGCGCCGTTCGGGAAAGAGAATGCCGAAGCGCGTGAGATTCACTATCTGCTGATCGACTTCGACCTGTGAGAAGTCGGTGTTGACCGTGAGGTCGAGCGTGAGCGACGGGGTGACGCCGTATTTAAGATCGCCGCCGATGTCGGCCCTGCTGCCCAGCGATCCGCTCGGCACCTGCGCGCCCACGGAGTTGCCCGCCAACGCGTACGGCTTGATCTGCAGGTTGCGGCCCTGCTTGAGGCCCGTGATGCCTTCCATCGTGCCGGCTTTCGACATGCGATGCACGCGATACTGCCGTTCGAGTGGCGCCCAGTACGACGTTTCGTTTACACGACGTACACGACGGATAAAGTTGATGCCCCAGGTTTGCGGATCGCGCGTGGCGTCGAACCGCAGCGTCTTCAACGGGATCGTCATCTCCATCGTCCAGCTCGAATCCTGCTGCCGTGTGCGCACGGTGGAGATGCCGTCCCACGCCTCGACGATATTGCGCGAGTCGTTGAACGTCTGCTCGTCGCGCACGGCGCCTTTCGGATTCACGAGAAACAGGAACGAGTTGCGCTTGTCGTGGAACGTGTCGAACACGACGCCGAAGATGTCGCTGTTCGAGGATACGAAATCGCGCTCGAGCCCGACCGTGATCGCCTTGCTCGGCTCCGGATCGAAGTTCACGGCGCCGACATAGAGATTATTGGCGTCGTACAGCACGCGCACCTCGGTGCGAAAGCGTGCGGGAAGCCCGGTGCTCGGCAGCTGCTGTATGAAGTCGGTCAGCAGCGCCGTCGTCGCCCAGGCGGCGTCGTCGAGTTTGCCGTCGACCACGATCGGGGTCGTGGCGCGGGTGGCGCGGAATGACGGACGGGCCACCGTTTCCGGATTGACCGCCACCGGCGCGCGGTCGATGCTGGGGCCCTGGGCGCCGACGGGGGGTGCCGCCAGCAGCAGTAGCGCCGCCGCGAGCGAGGCAGCGGGTGACGCATAGGAAGAACGCCGCGGCGTCGAGTGGTGGGGCATACACGACAGTACGCGGCGGGTGGGACGGGTGCTGGGACTATCGGTGTGCTACATCGGCCCTACGGGCGGGCGGAATGGCCCCCGGCGGCGCGCCAGGCCTTGTACGCCTCGGGCATGCACACCGAGCACGGGTGGTATCCGGCGGACACGGCCGTGGCTTCGTCGGCAAAGAACACCCGTTGCTGCGCATACAGGGCGCCGTTGGCGAGGGCGCGTCGGGCGGCCTTGCAGTCGAGGCGGCCGTAGCGACGTTCTTTGCGGTAGCCGCCGAAGGTACCCTTCGTGGTGCTGGTGATGCGGGAGCCATCTGGTCCGACCAGCATGTAGAGCTTTTCCGTTTCCTTTCGAGGAATGATCGCGGTTTGGGGTGGGGGCGGCCGCGGGGGCGGGCTACCTGACGACTGCGCCGGCCCTCAGATTCCGCGTCCTCTCCTTCAGGAGTACCCGGCTGACCCAGGTCGTACGCCACAGGTGACACTCAATGTCGCGCTGCTCGCGATGCCCCTGCTCCTCCTCGTCGCCATGCATTGGTCGGCGCAGTTCCTGGCGCGACAGTCCAGCCGACTCTTCGGCCGACGGATCCAGTTGTACCTCTTCGGACTGCTCGGCACCATCGTGCATGAGGGCAGTCACGTGGTGGCGTGCGTGCTGTTCCGCCATCGTGTGCATCGTGTCAAATGGTTCGACCCGCATGCGACGGATGGCGCGCTGGGCTCGGTCGAGCATTCCTACGATCCGACGAGCGCGTATCAGCGTGTGGGCACCATCGCGATCGGCGTCGCGCCGCTCGTGGTCGGCGCGGCGGTGATCCTGTTCGCGGCGCAACGCCTGCTGGGCCTCACGCCGCCCGCGGTGTGGAGTACGTCGGTCTCACAGCTGTCGGCCTGGCACATCAGCGATGCGCCGGTGTGGAAATGGGCGCTGTTCGCCTACGTGAGCATCTCGGTGGGAGGCTCGATGCACCTCAGCTCCGCTGATGTGCGCGGCACCTGGCGCGGCGTCGTCACCCTGGCCATCTGGAGCGCGGCCGCTCTGGTCGCGGCGACGCTGGTGTGGTGGGTGCTGCAACACGCGGCACCCACCCTGTGGGACACTAACATTCTGCCGCAGCTCCAACTTGGCCGGCGATGGCTCACACGCACCAGCGAATCGTTGTCGATCGCGATGCTGCTGGCCGTCTCCATCAACACGCTGTGCGCACTGCTCCTTATGCTGCCAGCGCGCGCTCGATAGCGGGAATCATGTCGCTCGGCACCGTCGTCGGGTCGAAGCGCTCGATCACCTGTCCATCGCGACCGATCAGGAACTTGGTGAAGTTCCACTTGATCGACGTGGTCCCCAGCAGTCCGGGCTTTTCGTTTTTCATCCACTGCCAGAGCGGATCGACATCGTCGCCATTCACGTTCAGTTTCGACGTGAGTGGGAAGGTGACGTCGAAGTTCGTGCTGCAAAATTGCACGATCGTGGCTTCGGTGCCAGGCTCCTGACCGCCGAACTGGTTGCACGGGCAGCCGAGTACGGTGAGACCCTGCTCGCCATACGTGCGCCACAACGATTCGAGTCCGGCGTACTGCGGGGTGAGTCCGCACTGACTGGCGACGTTGACCACCAGTGTGACGCCGCCGACGAGTGACGCGAGCGCGAGCGGCTCGCCCGCTACAGAAGTGACGGTGAAATCAGCGAGCGTGCTCACGGGCGCACCACCGTGGCCGTGAACGGCACCGTCACCATGCTCGGTCCCCACGACATCTCGATCGCGCCGCGTGTCGGTCCCATTGAACGTACCACGATCGTGAACTCCTCTACGTGATTTGGTGTGGCGGTCATCTGCATGGGTACACGCGCGAGATCATTCGCCGCCGAATAGATCGTGCCCCACTGACCGACCTGCTTGTTCACAATGAGAAACGTACCGTTGCGGGTGTGCTGCACAAACAACGTGTAGGCGCCCGGCGGCACGACTGCGTCGCCCATGGTGAGCGTGCGCGACGTGAAGAGGTGCGTGGCATCGTTGGCGCCGGTGCGCCACACCGTATCGAACGGGACCAGCGCGCCGCCCCATACGGTTCGGTCACGAACGGATGGGCGACCGTAGTCGATAAGTACCATGCCGCCCTGCCCGAAGGCGCCGCGCGCGGTTTCGCGCAGCGAGAGCGTGCCGGTGGGCTTCATGCTCTTCGCGAGCGCTGCGATGTCGAGCGATACACCGCGGGTCGCGATGGACTTATTGGTGGTGAATGATCCGTCCACCAGCTGGAGTCTGTTGTTGGTGTCGAAGCGCAGGATCATCGCGTAGGCGCCGCCCCGCAGGCGAACCGTGTCACCGCCGGCTGGTGCGAGACCCGTAAAGCCGAGGTTACCGGCGAGGCCGAGGGCGGGAAGGGAGTCGACGGCGCCGCCGTTTTTCGCGATGCCTGCCAACAGTTCGGTTGGGCCGTAGATGAACGTGGGGAAATTGATCAGCGCTTGCTTGGCGGCGAAGGCGCGACGTTGCGTGCTGTCGGCGAAGACCGCTTCGCGCACGACGGAGTCGGCCGTCACCGTGAATCGCGTATCGCGGGGCGTGTTGGGTGGTAGGGATCCGTCGGCGTTGGTGCGCTTGATGGACGCGGTCGTGGGCCGCCCGTTCTTCCCCAACGTGAGCGTGTACTGATAGCGCGCAACAGCGGCGCCGGAACGCTGCACCATCTCGCCGGTGATGCCGGTCGCCGTTCGCGTGAACTGCTCGATGGCAACGGTGTCCTTGCCGAGCCGGTACACGAACGAGGCGGGCTGAGCGGACACCGATGTGGCGGCAAAGCATGCCGTGCCGGCGGTGAATGTGGCAACGAGAAGACGCATGGGCGAGGCTGGTCGGTGGGAGGGGGTTCGCGAGAAATATGTGGGTCGCGATCGAGACGGCAACGGCAACGGCAACGGCAAC
>JBBQAK010000089.1:0-11416 GCA_038316215.1 Gemmatimonadales bacterium
TGACGAGGTGATCGGGCTGCTACGCCAGATGGACGTTCCGGTTCGCAGCCATTTGTCGCTGCTGACCGACGATCAGGTTTCCCGTATTCGCGCCCGATGGGAGCGCGAAAAGCGCGTGCGCGCCGAAAAGGCGCAGCCCGCCCCGGCCGCCGCGTCTCGACGCCGTCGGACGGGAGCCGCCGCCGCACCTGACGCTCCGGCCCCGGCGGTCGAGGCAGAGGCGCCCGCGCCCGTGGTCCGCCGCCGTCGGGCCGCCGAGGTCGACGCCCACGCGGGCGACGCACCCGCTGGTGACGTCGCCGTGGCCGACAGCCACGTCGCTGACGCCCCCGCCGCCGAGGCGCTTCCAGAGAAGTCGTCGGCAGAGGCCAGCCGTCCGGCTGACGCCGCTCCGACCGCAGCGCCCGTCGAAAAGGCACCCGAAGAGCGGGCGGACATCGAACACGTCTCCGTCGAACGCGCCGCCGAACTCTCGGCCGCTGCGGCGGCCGAGCCCGTACGCGCTGAACCGCCTGTCGTCGTGACGCCCCCGGCCCCGAAGCCAAAGCCGGTCGCGTTTGAACGGAAGGACGCGCCGCCTGTCCAGCGTCCCGCGGCACCAGCCGCGACACGACCGGCGGCGGTCGCATTGCCGCCCGCGCCAGTTTCCTCAGCCGCATCGGCGTCCACTGTGGCGGCACCTGTCGCTGCCGCGGCACCGGCCGCACCTGCGGCACCGGCCGCACCCGCTGCACCGTCGGCGCCGCTGCCGGCCGACCGTCCGCGTCCACGTCCCGTCGTTCCTGGCGCACCGCGCCCAGGCCGAATGGGTGGGTCGCCGAATTTTGGTGGAGCTCGTCCGATCGCGTCCGCCGCACCTGGTGGTGGACTGGGTCAGGGGCAGCGCCGTGATGATCGTCGCCCCGGCGGCCCGCAGGGCGGTCAGGGTGGAGCACCTGGGAGTGGTCAGCCAGGACAGGGTGGTCAGGGCACGGGCATCGCCGCCAGCGCGCAAAGCCAGCAGCGTCGTGGCAAGAAGGGCAAGCGTGGAGCCGTCGATCAGGAAGCGGTGTCGGCTAATATCACGAAGACGATGACTGCCATGCGCGGTGCGGCAACGCGCGGACGTGGTGGACGTCGATTCGGATCCGACATGCGGGCCGAGATGGAGGAGCAGCGCGTCGCGGCGGTCGAGAAAGAACGCAAAACCGTTCGCGTCAACGAGTTCATCACAGTGTCCGAACTCGCCAAGATTCTTGGCGTCACGGCCACGCAGATCGTCGGCTTTGCGTTCAAGACGCTCGGCCTCATGGTCACGATCAATCAGCGGCTCGACTTCGACCAGATTGAACTGATCGCCGGCGAGTTCGGCTTCCAGGCCGTCAAGGAAAGCGATTACGCCGCGGACATGGAAGGCGAGAAGATCGAGGATGCGCCGGAAGACCTCCGGTCACGTCCGCCGGTCGTCACCATCATGGGTCACGTCGACCATGGTAAGACGTCGCTGCTCGACTACATCCGAAAGGCCAACGTGGTCGCCGGCGAAGCCGGTGGTATCACCCAGCATATCGGCGCCTATCACGTGGAGGTCGCCAACAAGCGCACCATCACGTTCCTCGACACTCCCGGTCACGAAGCGTTCACCGCCATGCGTGCTCGCGGTGCGCAGGTCACCGACATCGTCGTCATCGTGATTGCCGCCGACGACCAAGTGATGCCGCAAACCGTCGAAGCGATCTCGCATGCGAAGAGCGCCGGCGTGCCGATTATCATCGCCATCAATAAGGTCGATCTGCCCACCGCGCAGATCGCCAAGGTAAAGCAGGACCTACTCCAGCACGAAGTCGTGCTCGAAGAGTTCGGCGGAACCGTGCTGCACTCCGAGATCTCGGCCAAGAAGGGCACCGGTGTCGACGAGCTGCTCGATCAGATCCTGCTCCAGGCCGACATTCTCGAACTCAAGGCCAATCCGTCGCGTCGTGCGGTCGGGTCGGTGGTCGAAGCACAGCTCGACCAGGGTAAGGGCCCGGTTGCCACGGTGCTCGTCTCGAACGGAACGCTCAAAGTCGGCGACGACTATATCTGTGGCATCTACTCCGGACGCGTTCGCGCCATGCTCGACGAGCGTGGCAAGGCCGTGAAATCCGCCGGACCCGCGATCCCGGTGCAGATCCTCGGTCTCAGCGGGGTACCGCAGGCCGGCGACCAGTTGCTCGTGGTCGAAGACGCGTCCGAAGCGCGAGACATCGCGCAGCGTCGTGAACGTCTTGATCGTGAAGCGAAGAGCCGTCGCAGCACGCGTGGACTGGTGTCGCTGGAAGACTTCATGTCCCAGACCAGCGCCGGTCAGAAGCGCTCGCTGCGCCTCGTCATCAAGGCCGACCAGGGTGGTCCGGCCGAAGCGCTGGCCGATGCGCTCGGGCAGCTCTCCAACCCCGAAGTGCAGGTGGAAATCCTGCACCGCGGTGTTGGTGCGATCGCCGAGACGGACATTCTGCTCGCGAAGGCGTCGGGGGCCATCATCATCGGCTTCCACGTCCGTCCCGACAACAACGCTCGCGCTGCGGCCGAGCGCGAAGGCGTGGAGATCAAGCTGTATCGCATCATCTACGAGGCCGTGGCCGATGTGAAGGCCGCCCTCGAAGGCATGCTCCGGCCGGAGTCGCGCGAAGTGGTGTACGGCGAAGCCGAGGTGCGCGAAACCTTCAAGGTCGCGCGCGTGGGAACGATCGCTGGTTGCATCGTGCGCTCGGGCAACATGAACCGGAAGGGACGTATGCGCGTCATCCGGGACGGCGTCGAGATCTACGACGGCGGCATCGCGTCACTCCGTCGCTTCAAGGACGATGTGAACGAGGTGAAGGAAGGCTACGAGTGCGGTATCGGCATCGAGAACTTCAACGACGTCAAGATCGGCGACGTTTTCGAATGCTACCGCACGGAAGAAGTGGCTCGTACTCTCGACCAGGCTGCCAAGTCCTGAGGAGGCAGTATGGGCGAACCGCGGCGACCTGACCGCGTAGCCGAATCGATTCGTGAACAAGTGGCGACCTTCCTTGCAGAAGGCGCCAAGGACCCGCGAATTCGTGGATTCGTCACCGTGACCGCGGTGGAGATGACACGCGACCTTCGGCACGCAAACGTGTTCGTGAGCGTGATGGGAGACGAGGCCGCCATCAAGGCGACCTTCGAAGGACTCGGCAGCGTTGCGTCGCACCTGCGTTCCATGCTCGGCAAGACGCTGCGCCTACGGAACGCACCGGAGATTCACTTCAAGGCCGACGAGAGCATTGCGCACGCCTCGCGCATCGAACAGCTCTTGGCGCAGATCCGGACCGATCGTGATGCCGTCGCCGGCGAGCCCGCGGCAAGCGAGCCCGTGGCAGACGCCACGGGAGACGCCGATTCGGCGGCCGGAGATGCTTCCGGCCCGTCGGGCACGTCGCCGTCCGCCGAGTGACCACGACCCGCTCGGCGTGATGGTGCGCTGAGGCGGGCGTAGTCGCGAAGTCATGATGACGTCAGGATTGCTGTATGTCGACAAGCCGGCGGGGATGACCTCGCACGATGTCGTCAGTGTCGTGCGACGCGCGGCCCGCTCGAAGCGGGTCGGGCACGCCGGCACGCTCGATCCGTTCGCGACCGGATTGCTCGTGTTGGCCGTGAACAGTGCCACGCGCCTGCTGCCGTATGTCGTCGGCGAGCCAAAAGTGTACGACGCGGTCATTCGCTTCGGCTCCGAGACGGATACCGACGATCGCACCGGTGCGGTCACCCGCGAAGCGAGTCCCCCGGCCGCCGAGCTCCTCGCATCCCCCGAGGCGCCCCCCCTCCGCGATGCGATCGCCACGCTCACGGGTCACCTGGCGCAGATCCCGCCAGCGTTTTCCGCCAAGCATGTGAACGGCGAACGTGCCTACGCTATCGCGAGGCGCGGTGAAGTCGTCGATCTCCCGCCGGTCGATGTGCATGTGATGCAATGGGAGTGGCTCGCGAGCTCGGCCGAGTCGCTCACCGTGCGCATTACCTGCGGGGGCGGCACGTACATCCGCGCGTTGGCGCGCGACCTGGGCCGCGTCCTCGGAAGTGCGGCGCACTGCGAGAGTCTGCGACGTGTGGCCAGCGGTGAGGCGTACGTGACCGAGGCGGAATCGCTCGACCGGCTCGAACCCGGGAGTATCGTCGATGGCCGGGTGCTGTTGCGCTCTCCGCTGTCGGCCCTGGGCGCAATCGCGCATGAGCCGCTCGACGACGCCGGAATCGCCGCGCTCCGATTTGGGCGTCGCGTGCCGGCAACGACGGCGGGACCCCGGGGCGCACTGCTCTGGAACGACACGGTCGTCGCGATGGCCGAGCGTACGGCCGACGACTGGTGGCAACCGCGTGTCGTGATGCTTGGTGAGGACGCGGCGATATGACATCGGTGTGGTCTGATCCCGTCGGGTTACCGATCGGCGAATCCGGCGCCGTCGTCACGGTTGGTACGTTCGACGGTGTGCATCGCGGCCATCATGATGTCTTGGCGCGTCTCGCCGCGCTGGCCGCGGCAACCGAGCGGCCCAGTGTGGTCGTGACGTTCGAGCCGCATCCGCTGGAGGTGGTACGGCCGTCGGCCGCTCCGCCTCTGCTGACGCTGCACGACGAGAAGCTCGAGATGTTCGCGCAGTGCGGCGTGTCCTATGTCGCCGTGCTCCCGTTTACGCCTACGCTCGCGTCGTATGAGGCGGAGCAGTTCGTGGATGCCGTGCTCATCGATCGCTTCCGGGTCGCCGAGTTGCTCGTAGGGCATGATCACGGATTCGGACGCGGGCGCCTCGGTGATATCGACGTGCTCAACGCGCTCGGCGCCGCTCGTGGGTTTGGCGTCACGGTCTTGCCGCCGGTGCATGCCGCCGATGGACAGGCGATTTCGTCGACCGCCATCCGGTCCGCAATCCTGCAGGGTGATCTTCAAACCGCTGCCGCTGGCCTGGGCCGCCCTTACAGTCTCGCCGGTACCGTCATCCGGGGCGATCAGCGTGGGCGATTGATCGGGTATCCGACCCTGAATCTGCGGCCGCCTCCCATTCGGAAGTTGCTTCCCCCCGACGGGGTATATGCCGTCCGGGTGCAGACGCCGCAGGGACCGTTCGGCGGCATGCTGAACCTTGGTCCTCGGCCGACCTTCGGGGATGCCTCGCGTCGGATCGAGACCCATGTGTTCGACGTCACGCACGACTGGTACGGGGCGCTGATCCGGCTCGACCTGATCGCACGGATTCGGGATACCAGGCCGTTCAGCGGAATCGACGCCCTGCGCGCTCAACTCGCCCTCGACGAGGCCGCCGCGCGCGACACTCTGCAGGGACTGGCTACCGCCACGAGCGCCGGACCCCTAAGTTAAGAGGCTAGGCGTACTTTGCGCCGTTTCTCGCGTCTCTTCTTGCTGACGCGCTGACATTACCTCTGGCCACCGGCATCGATGGCGAACCTGAAGTACCGCATCCTGCTCATCGTGGGACTCTTCGCGGCCTCCGCGTGGGCCCTCTTTCCGCGCACCGTCGTTGAACGGGTAAAGCGCGAAGGCGTTTTCGTGTACGACACGGTGCGTCGCGTGCCGCTCAAGCGAGGTCTCGACCTCCAGGGCGGTATGCACTTGACGCTCGAGGTCGACGAGTCCAAGCAGGCGGTCGCCAACAAGTCCGAGGCGCTCGATCGTGCACTCAAGGTCGTGCGTCAACGCATCGACGAATTCGGTGTCGCTGAGCCAGTCGTGCAGAAGGCGGGCGACGAGCGCATCATCGTGGAACTCCCTGGCATCGACGACGCGGAACGCGCGCAGGACGTCGTGCAGAAGTCGGCGTTCCTCGAGTTCCAGATCACCGACAAGACGCAGGCGTTTGAGAAGGTGATGCCGCGCTTCGACGAGATCGCCAAGAACGCCGGACTCTCCGCGGCCTCTCAGGCCAAGGCGTCGGGCGACACGACCAAGAAGGTCGGAGTGACGTCGCTGCTCACACAGAAGTCTGATTCCTCGAAGGACTCGACGGGCAAGGCAGTGGCGACCACGGGCGCCGATTCTGGCGCCGCGACGCCCGCTGCCGTAGCCGGCGGACTATTCAGCACGAACGTGCAACCGGGACAGATTCCCGGTCAGTACATCGTGCCGGAAGCGGCCTATGCCGCCATCGAACGGGCCCTCCAGCTCCCCGCCATGCAGGCGGCCATGCCCCCCGGCAAGGTGATGCGCTGGGGCGTCGATTCACTCGTGTCCGGCACGCAGCGGTTCTTCGCGCTGTACGTGCTCGACTCGCGTCCGATCATTACCGGTGAAGTGCTCACCGACGCGCGCCCGTCCAGCGATCCGGTGGAAGGCAACGTCGTGCAGTTCACGCTCAACAATGAAGGCGCGCGCCGTTTCAAGGTGGAAACCGGCAAGCATGTGAAGGACAACATGGCCATCGTGCTCGACCAGCGTGTCGTCACCGCGCCGGTGCTGAACAGCGCGATCGGTCGCAACGGTCAGATCACGCTTGGTGGCGGTACGCTGCAGGCCGCGCAGGATCTCGCGCTGGTCCTGCGTGCCGGTGCACTGCCGGTGCCACTGAAGGTGGCGGAAGTCCGCAGCATCGGCGCGAGCTTGGGCGCCGACTCGATCACCAAGGGCGCCCTCGCGCTGGCGATTGCGTTCCTGTTGATCGTCGTCATTCTGATCGGCTACTATCGCTTCGCGGGCATGCTCGCCGTGGCCGCGTTGCTGTTGTACCTCGTGTACACCCTCGCCGTACTGGCCGGCTTCAACGCCGTACTGACGCTGCCTGGCCTTGCCGGCTTCGTACTCTCCATTGGTATCGCGGTCGACGCGAACGTGCTGATCTTTGAGCGCATTCGCGAAGAACTCGATCATGGCAAGTCGAACCGCCTCGCCATCGAGGAGGGTTTCCGCCATGCACTCAGCGCGATCATCGACACCTCGGTGACCACGATCCTCTCTGGTATGGTGCTCTACCAGTACGGCACCGGCCCCGTGCGCGGTTTTGCTGTCACGCTCATCGCGGGCCTCGTGGCCTCGCTGTTCACGGCGCTCTTCGTGAGCAAGACCTTCTTCATGATCTGGCTGAGCCGCACGCGCGGCAACCAGACGCTGAGCATCTGAGGACGCCATGCTGCGAATCTTTCACAACACCAAGTACGAGTTCGTCAAGCATTGGCGCATCGCCGCAGGGCTGACCGCGGCGTTCATCCTGGCGGGACTCGTCACGTTCGGGATCACCGGCGGTGTGAACTACAGCATTGAGTTCACGGGCGGTACGCTGATGCAGGTCCAGTTCAAGCAGCCCCCGGATGTTGCCGTACTCCGCAGCACGCTCGACGAAGCCGGTATCACCGGCTCGGAAATCCAGCAGTTCGGAACGGCCACGGAGTACACGATCCGCGCCCGCGAAGAGAAGCAGGTAGAAGCGCAGGCCGCGGGTGCTGAGGGCATCTCCAAGTCGATCGCCGCTGCGCTCGACAAGAAGTTTGGTGCCGGGAATGTCACGATCGTGCGTACTGAAGCGGTCGGTCCCAAGGTGGGCAGTGAATTGCGATCCGGCGCGTTCACCGCCATGCTGCTCGCCTCGTTGTTCACGCTGATCTATCTGGCGATCCGATTCGACTGGCGCTTCGGTGCTGCAGCCGTGCTCTCCACGGCGCACGATATTCTGGTCACCTTCGCGTTCATCAAGATGTTCAACATCGAGGTGTCGCTCACCGTCGTTGCGGCCATCCTGACGCTGCTTGGCTACTCGGCAAACGACACGATCATCATCTTCGATCGTGTGCGGGAAGACCTCAAGAAGCGCTTTAAGGGTGAGACGCTTGCACACGTGCTCGATCGCGCCATCAACGAAACGTTGCCGCGCTCGATCATGACGCATGCCACGACCCTTGCGTCCACGCTGGCGTTGCTCTTCATCGCCGGTGAAGTCATCCGTCCGTTCGCGTGGGTCATGGCGTTCGGCGTCTTCGTTGCCACGTTCTCGTCGATCTACGTGGCCGGTCCGCTGCTCATCTGGATCGAGTCGAAATATCCGCGCACGACATCCGACTCGACGAGTCGGGCCGTGAACGCGGGCGGCGACGCCTCGGGCGGTACGCGTCCGCGTAAGCCGGAGCGTCTCGCCACTCGGTAACACTCGTGACCGTCTTTTCCGACAGTCATGTACATCTGGCCGATCCCGCGTTCGCTGAAGAAGCGGACGCGGTGATCCAGCGGGCCCGCGCCGCAGGTGCGCGGGCCCTTATCTGTATCGGCGAGTCGGCAGCCACGGCCCGCCGCGCGCAGTCGCTGGCCGCACGCCACGCGGGCTTCGTGTTCTTCACCGCCGGCGTTCATCCCCACGATGCGGCCTCGTGGGATGATGCGACGGACACACAAGCCATTCGCGATGCCGTGGCCAACGGCGCCGTCGCGGTCGGCGAGTGCGGCCTCGATACGCATTACGAGCACTCGCCGCGTGAACGCCAGCTGCACGCCCTCGAGGCGCAACTCGCACTCGCCGCGGAGTTGCGGAAGCCGATCGTGTTGCACACTCGTGAGGCCGAGGCGGACACCTTCGAGTTCTTGAAGCGTGCCGAGACGGCCAACGTGCGTGGCGTGCTCCACTGCTTTACGGGATCAGTCGCCCTTGCCGAGGCCGCGCTGGCCATCGGCTGGTACGTCTCGTTCAGCGGTATCATCACGTTCAAGAGCTGGACCGACGAGGCGCTGCTGCGACTGGTGCCCGACGATCGTCTGCTCGTCGAATCCGACGCGCCGTATCTGGCGCCGGTGCCACACCGCGGGAAGCGCAACGAGTCCGCTTTTGTCAGCATCACGTTGGCGAGATTGGCCGCCGTTCGGGGGCAGGACGTCGAAGCGCTTGGTTGGCAGACGCTCCGGAACACGAAACAACTGTTCGACCTGCCGGACGCCGTGGTGGCCGCCTAGGCCGTCGCCTTCGCCACCTTTCTTCATCACCTTTCCGCGCCTTCACGACATGTCCATCGAGACGATCCACACCGACCACGCACCGAAGGCCATCGGACCATACGCACAGGCCGTTCGCGCCAACGGATTCCTGTTCACGGCCGGCCAGATCCCGCTCGATCCCGTGTCCATGGAGATCGAGACCGGCGATGTCACGGCGCAGACGGAGCGCGTGCTCTCGAACCTGACCGCGGTACTCGACGAAGCGGGCGTGACGTGGAATGACGTCGTGAAGACGACCGTCTTCTTGAAGAGCATGGACGATTTCGTGGCGATGAATACGGTGTATGCGCGAGTGCTGGGTGATGCCCGTCCCGCGCGCTCCACCGTGGCGGTCGCCGGGCTCCCCCGCAACGTGAGCGTCGAGATCGAACTCGTCGCGGCTCTCCCCGTCCGCTAAGGAGTACCAGAAGGATGCTTCGTCTGATTCCGCGCGCGCTGTGCTTTGTGATGCTGCTGGCGCCGATGGGCGCCCCGCTCGCAGCGCAGCAGCGCGACTCGGCACTGGTGAAGCCTGTTCCGCCCGCCCCGGCGAAGGCGCCGGTTACGGTCGTACCGCTCACACAGCGCAGCCGATTCACGCCGCCGCTCACACCGAAACGGGCGTTTCTCTATTCGTCGCTGCTGCCCGGTTTCGGGCAGTCTCGTCTCGATCGTGGAACCTCGGGCGCCTTGTTCGCGAGTATTGAACTCGCCGCCATCGTCATGATGCGACGCAGTCAGATCGACCTGCGCGAAGCACGCCGCTATCTGATCGACACGCTACCCAACCAGTATCTCGTCTCAGGCGATTCGGTGATCAAGAACGGCAGCTTCACCAATGGCTTCACCCGCGATCTCGTGCGAACGCGACGCCTGCATGTGGAGGATTGGATGGCGGTCGTTGCGTTTAATCACCTGTTCGCCGGCGCTGATGCATTCGTGTCGGCGCAGCTTTGGGATGTACCCGTGGAGTTATCCGCGTTTCCGCGACCCGCCGGCGCGGTATTCGTCGCCACCATTCGCTTCTGACACGTATGCACGCGTCGGGTCACGCGCCCGGACGCGCGCCCATTGGGATGTTCGATTCGGGCCTCGGCGGCCTCACCGTCGCCAATGCCCTCATGCGCCGACTGCCGTCGGAATCGCTGCTCTACTTCGGTGACACCGCGCGCGTCCCCTACGGACCGAAGAGTCCGGAGACGGTGCGACGTTATGCCCTCCAGATTGGCGAGTGGCTGGTGCAGGAGGGCGTGAAGTGCGTCGTCGTGGCCTGCAACACGGCCACCGCCCATGCCCTGCACGCACTGCAAGCGTCGCTTCCGGTTCCGGTGATCGGCGTCGTCGAGCCCGGCGCGCGGGCCGCGGTGCGCGCCAGCCGCGTCGGTCCGATCGGCGTCATCGGCACGAGCGGAACGATCGGGTCCGGTGCCTATGCCCGCGCCATTGAGCAGCAGTCGCCCACGGCCAACGTGCTGTCCGCGCCATGCCCGCTCTTCGTGCCACTCGTTGAAGAGGGCTGGGTCGATCACCCGGCCACCCGCCTCATCGCGCACGAATACCTGTCGCCGATGCGAGCGGCGCAGGTGGATACGCTGGTCTTGGGCTGTACGCACTATCCGTTGCTGGCAGCGGTGATCGCCGCCGAGATGGGACCCCACGTCCGGCTGATCGACAGCGCCGAGGAAACGGCGGTAGAAGTGGAGCGTGTGCTCAGCGAGCGCGGCCTGCTGCACCATCCCGCCGGAGCGCACGAGGCCGGCCCCGTACACCGCGTCGTCGCGTCAGATGCGCCGCAGCACTTCCTCGCGCTCGGCGGTCGATTCCTCGACGTCCCGCTCACCACTGTCGAGTACCACGTCTTCACCTGAGTCGCGCCACGCACGCAAGGAGATGCGATCGCTCTCGATCAGCAGGTACTGTTGATCGAGATACCAGGCGCCGGCGTTGGCGTACCAGCCGCGGCCCGCGCGACGCAACATCGGCACGTGCGAGTGGCCGTGAATGACCAGCGAAGGACCGTCCGGCGACGCCAACGACTGCGTCCCCACCGCCAGCAGTCCGCGGCCTTCGTCGCCCGCCCGCCGCGTACGGCTGGTGTGCGAAGAGGCAAGCGCCACGCGCGACGCAAGATTGGGATGCAGCAGGCCGAAGGCGCGGATCGCCAAGGGATGGCGCAACACACGACGCAGTCGGCGATAGGGCGCGTCCTCAACCTCGCGTAGCCCGTCGCCGTGCACCAGTTCGGCCCGCCACGGCCCGATCGAGCCGCTCCAAGGGCGAAGGGTGTATTCCGCGCCCGTTTCGGCCATGAGTGCCTCGCCGCCCCAACAATCATGATTCCCGCCAATCCAGAGCACGGGAATTCCCGCGTCGTGGAGGTCGGCGAGCGCGGCCAGTACCCGAAACCCGGTACGGGGCATGGCGTGTCGCCACGCAAACCAGAAATCGAAGAGGTCGCCCATGATC
>JBBQAK010000247.1:0-6101 GCA_038316215.1 Gemmatimonadales bacterium
GGGAGCCCACGTCATGGCGTGTACCATTCGAGCAACGGGGTGAGGTGGCGCAGCGGAACGTCGTAGGCATCGGCGACCGCGAGATCGTGTTCAGTGATGGGTACGTGTTCGTGTTTGGCGAGCCGCCGTCCAATGGGGGCGAGCAGGGTGCGGGCGCGGAGCCAGTCGTGGGGCACGGGCAGGGAGGCCACCGTCCATCCAAGGAATCGCCGAAAGCCACCGCGGGCTGGTTCAGCGAGCACGTCGAGCCAGGCGGCGGTGATGGTGGAGTTGAGCAGCGCGTCGAGCGCGTACGCGTCGTCGATGGACGCAGTTCGCAGCACGTAGCAGCTATTGAGCGGTACAGTGGGATCGCCGGCGTCGAGTACGCGGGTGCGCAGTCGTTTGCCAATGTCGGCCCAGACCACGCGCGGGGTATCGGCGCGGGCGGCTTCGGTGCGAAACAGCGTCCACCACGGCATGCGGGGGCGGGCGTCGCGTCGGCTCTCGAGGCGGGGGCGCCAATGCGCGAGCCATCGCGTGGTGGCGGGCGGCAGCGTACGCAGTGGGAGCCCATCCACGCCGTGCGTCCACAAAATGCGCAGCTCGTCGCGTGCTGTTCGCGTTGCCGAGCCGGCGATCGGCGACCGTGCGGTGATGCCTTCACCGCGCAGCGCGGGCCGCAGCAGCCGGCGTTCGATGATGGCCGACCGTGGTGCGGACGCGGTGCCGGGCGCGGCGTTGTCCGAGGCGACCACGGTGGCGGAGTCATCGTCGTGTTCCTGTGCGTGCACGAGGAAGGCGGCGTTGCAGCCGCACTTCACGCCGAGTAGTGGGCGTCCGATGCGGGAATCCCCGAGTGCGGGGCCGGCGGTGCGGAGCCGTTCGAAGGCTGCGTGTGCGGGTGGTGGGAGGAGGATCCACGGGGCGGCCGCGTCGCCATCGAGGGCAAGGCGAGACGTGGGGATTGAAAAGCATCGCTCGCCGCGAGCGGTGCTGATGGTGACAGTGCCCTCCGTGAGTGCGTGGGTCGGTGTGATCGTCGACACGTCGAGGTCGGCGTGTTTGCGGGCGACGAGCAGCGACGGATAGGTGGCGGCATCGAACAGCGCGGGGGCGTCACTCCAGTCGCGGATGGTGCGGACCGTGGCGACTTGGGCGATCGTGCGGCGGATGCCGCCGCCCGAGAGGGTACGCCACAGTTTGGCGGGCACGAGCAGGGCGAGCGTACCGCCGGGGGCGAGCAATTCGAGGCTGCGTTCGATGAAGGCGACCGAGAGGTCCGGTTGCGAGGCGAAGCCCACGCCGGCGCCGGCGCGAGCGGCACCGGCCTGCCACGTGGCGGCGCGCATGCTGCGGAACTCCCGGCGCAACTGTTCGCGATCGCGTGGCGCGAGGGCGTGCGGTCGCACCCAGGGCGGATTGCCGATAAGCACGTCGAAGCCGCCGGTGGCGGCGACGTCGGCGAAGTAGGTGACGAAGCGGAACGGCAGCGCACCGCCGTCGGCGAGTTTCGCGCGTGCGACGGAACGTTCGCGGCATTGTGCGCGGAGCGCGTCGAGCTTGAGGTGGTCGGCGCGACTGGGCGTGCGACGCAGCCCGAAGAGATCGCGCGCGCGGAGTGTGCGGAGCAGTGCGGCGCGTTCGGCGCGGAGCGCATCGCGCTGGGTAGCGAGTTCGGCCATCGCGCGTTGCCGTTCTTCGCGCTGCAGGGCGAGGGCGATGGACTGTTTGCGTGGACCCGTGGCGCGGGTATAGCGCTCGCGCAGCGCGGTCAGCGTACGGGCGCTGGGCGGCGCGAATCGGAAATTGCCGCCAGCGAGGGAATCACCCACGCGGATGTGATGATCCAGATTGGGCAGCGGCGGCACGCGGGTGATGTCGGTTTCCGCGCATTCGATGACCACCGACAACCAGAGCCGCAGTTCGCAGAGCCAGACGGCGACCGGATTGCGATCGACGCCGAAGATGCAGTGCGTGAGGAGCTGTCGTCGGATGCGATGCGCGTCGGCGACCGGCGAGACCGCGAGTCGCGAAGCCGCGAGCAGCTGTGTGCGTCGGTGTATGGTGCTAAGGCGTTCGAGCGTGTGCACCAGGAACGCGCCTGATCCGCAGGCGGGGTCGAGAATGCGCAGACGGTGCAGCGCGTCGGCGGTGGCGGGGGTGAGTACGAGCGGCGCGTCGGTATCGTCGAGGGCATCCGGGGGGAGGTTGGGGAGGGCGGTGAACAGGGCGTCGCGGACGACCTGATCGACGAGGGCTGGCGGCGTGTAGAAGGAGCCCGAGCGTCGGCGCTCGTCGGTGGCCATGAGGGATTCGAAGGCGCGCCCCAGCATTTCCGGATCGACCGCCGCTTCCGACCAACTGGCGGAGTCTTCGTGGGCGGTGAAGCGGTGCCGGTCGAGGACCGCGCCGACGAGGTGGGCGATGGCATCGTCGCTGAAGCGCAGGGTGCGGTGTCGCTTCTCGAGTGGGGTTGGGGAGAAGAGGCCGCCATTGAGAAACGGGACCGCGCCGAAGCGGCGTGCGGTGGGGGCGCGATCCTGTCGTGGTGTATTCAGGGTGCCGAAGAACAGGGGACGCAGCAGTCGCTGATGCAGCTGTCCGCCGAGCTCGAGCTGCGCAGTGGTGTGATGCAGGAGAAAGTCGAGGCGATGATCGAGCCAGCCCTTCGCTTCCAGAAACGCGAGAAAGAGACAGCGGCTGGTGCAGAGGAGGGCGAGCTCGCGCCGTTCAGCGGGTGATGCCGTCGGCGCGGCCGAGCCGGTCACCTCGGTGGCGAGGGTCGTGACGGCGCGTTCGAGGATCCCGTAAAAGCGATTTGAGAGCGCTTCGCGCCGGAGGATGTCGGTGAACCGTGCGTGGCGGAGCAGGGCATCCTGCTCCGGAACGGCGGCGAGCGTGCGCAGCGTGTCGGCGTCGGAATCCACCACGCGTGTGCGATCAATGCGCAGGGCCGCCACGCGCGGACCGTTGTGGTGCGAGCCGACGGTGGCGATACAGAGTGTGCGTAAACGCGCGTCGAGTGTGATCAGGCACCAGTGTCGGGTGGGCGCCCGTTGCAGCATGGTGGCGGCCAACCGTTTCGTGAGTTCGCGCGGGTCGGTGGCACCCGCGAGATCAGTGGGCGGTGCGAGTTCGGCGCAGAGCAGGCGCAACGTGCCTGGGCCGCGCACCAGCTCGGCGCTGCTGGTGAGCGCGTCGATGTGGAGGCGGTGGCGCCCATCGGCGGAGAGCGCGGTGGGTGTTGCGGTGAAGCCCATCGCATGGGCAATAGGGCGCAGCGACTGGCGGGAGTCGGCCTGCGCGAGCAGTTGGGCGGCGGCGCGGAGTGTGAGCACGCGGCCACGTTGGGTGCGTGTGGCCGAACGTGTGTCACCCGAAGTGCGCAGGCGGTGCTTTCGGAGCGCGCGTCGGTGGGGCACCTTGCGGGATGTCTGCCCCCATCGCCTTGCCACCACGCTCCAGTGCCCGCGCCTGGGTCGACGTGGCGCGCGTGTTCGCGCGGCTCGGGCTAACCGCGTTCGGCGGGCCGGCGGCGCACATCGCCGCGATGGAAGACGAGGTCGTGCGCCGTCGGTAGTGGATCGGCCGCGACGAATTTGTCGACCTGGTGGGCGCGGCCAACCTTATTCCCGGCCCCAACTCCACCGAACTCGCGATCCACATCGGCTATCGACACGCCGGATGGCCGGGGCTGATCGCCGCCGGCGTCTGCTTCATCGTGCCTGCAGTGCTGCTGGTGTGGGGGCTCGCCATTGTGTACGTGCACAGCGGCTCGCGGGTGAATGCGCCGGCGATCCTGGCCGGGCTGCAGCCGGTCGTGCTGGCGGTCGTGGTGCAGGCGCTCTGGCGACTGCGCGCGACGGTGGTGCGATCGCGTTGGGCCGCGGCGCTCGCGGCGGGCAGTCTGGGCGCAGCGCTCGCAGGCGTTTCCGAGATTACGGTGCTGGTGGTCGCGATCCTCGCCTCGGTCGTGATGGCGCGTGTAACGATTCGTGACGAGATCGACTCCGGTTCGGATCCGCGCGAGCTCGCGGCGTTCGGCTCCATCGGCTCGCTCGGCGCTGTCGTAGCCACCATGAGCCCGCCGTCGGTCTTTCTGTCGTTCGCGAAGATCGGCAGTGTGCTGTTCGGCAGTGGCTACGTGCTCCTCACCTTTCTGCGCGGTGAGTTCGTTCTGCGTCATGCGGTGCTGACCGACGCGCAGCTTCTCGATGCGATCGCGGTGGGACAAGTCACGCCGGGCCCGGTGTTTTCGGCCGCCACCTTCGTGGGCTACCTGATCGCTGGGCATGCCGGCGCCGCCGCCGCGACCGCCGGCATTTTTCTCCCGGCGTTCGCGGGCGTCGCCCTCACCGCACCGTACGTCGCGCGCCTGCGCGGCTCTCGGCGTTGGTCGTCGGCGCTCGACGGTGTCAACGCGGCCTCGTTGGCCTTGATGGCGTCCGTCGTGTTGGTCATGGCGCGCCATATCGCGCCCGATCCGGCCGGCTTGGCTATCTTAGGCGGAGCCGCGGCCGTGCTTGTGTTCACGCGCATCGGTAGTGGGTGGGTGCTGCTGGCCGGCGGATGCATCGGTCTGCTGCGTACGCTCGTCTGAGTTACTGGTCGTCCCTTCTTCCTCATCGCACGACTTCCCATGCCCGTCTGCTGGCTTAACGGATCCTTTGTCGCGGAACAGGACGCTTCGGTGTCCATCTTCGACCGCGGCCTGCTCTTCGGCGACGGCGTCTACGAAGTCGCGGCCGTGCTGAACGGGCGGCTGCTCGATGCTGACCGGCACTTGCTGCGGTTGGCGCGCTCACTCGCGGCCATCGGAATTGCGAACACGCAGTCGGCCGCGACGTGGCTTGAGGTCATGCAGCAGCTGGCCACGGACAATGGCGTCGACGAAGGCCTCGTGTATCTGCAGGTCACGCGTGGTGTTGCTGAACGCGACTTTCCGTTCCCGGTGAGTGCCACGCCTACGATGTTCGCCTATGCCCGCCCGAAGTTGCTGCAGGCCGATCCGAACGCGTCAGGTGTGCGGTTGCTCTCGGTGCCCGATATGCGTTGGACGCGGTGTGACATCAAGAGCACCAGCATGCTCGCGCAAGTGCTCGCCAAGCAATCGGCGCGCGCCGGCGGGGCGTTCGAAGCGATGATGCACGAAGATGGCCTCGTGACCGAAGGCGGCTCCAGCAACATCTGGATCGTGAACGACGGCGTTGTCCAGACGCGTCCAGTCTCCAACGACATTCTCGCGGGTATCACGCGCGACGTCGTACTCGAACTCGCGCACGCGGCCGGGGTTCCCGTGCGCGAGCGCGCGTTCACGGTGGCACAGGCGAAGGCGGCCAACGAGTGCTTCATGAGCAGCGCGACGAGTTTCATCCTGCCAGTCACCAAGATCGACGACGACCGCGTGGCTGGTGGGGCGCCCGGCCCGATTTCACAGCGGTTGCGGGCCGCCTACCTCGCGCGCGCGGGACAGCTCACGCGATAGCGCACACATTCGTCGGCGAGCCCGGTTACTGCGACACGTACCCGCGGTCCTTCCATCGCACGTTGTTGCCGCGTGCAATCGCCGCGAGACAGATCGCCAGCACAATCGCCCCGCCCAACGGCGCCAGCAGCGCGCGGCGGATCGGATCGCCATTGATCCGGTTCGCTGCGGCAAACGATGCGAGCACCGCCGCACTGGTGGCCGTGCTCCACAGCAGCAGCCCGGTACCGACGCTGCTGCCGATGATCACGGCGGCTGCGCACCACGTGAGCATCACGAACGGCATCAGCACACCCAACGGAAACGACAGCAGAAAGAGCGGATAGAGTCGCTGGCCCACCGCCCCCCACCACATCGCGTGGCGTCCGCCGGCATACATGTTCTTGCCCCAGCCTTTGACGAGGCTGCCCAAGCCATCGTACATCCGCGTGCTGAGCTGGTTGATGCCAAGTGCGAGCGATACCCGATCGCCACGCGCCTGAATCGTTTGTGCCATCATCACATCCTCCGCCACGAAGCCACGCACAGGTTCGTGACCGCCGATCGCGTCGTACACGCGTCGTGAGAGCATGAAGCACTGACCGTTGGCCACCACGTCACGCGGATTCGTGGCCCGCTCCATCGCCTCCGCCCC
>JBBQAK010000301.1:0-4960 GCA_038316215.1 Gemmatimonadales bacterium
GCCAGGCTGCTGCTCGAGGCCGGTGCCACCCTCGCCGGTAAGACGCACACCGAAGAAATGGCGTTCAGTCTGACTGGCGAGAACGCGCACTACGGCACGCCACTGAATCCTGCGGCGCCACATCGCGTGCCGGGTGGGTCCTCCAGTGGGTCCGCTGCCGCCGTTGCCGGTCGTCTGGTCGACTTCGCCATCGGCAGCGATACCGGAGGCTCGGTCCGCGCGCCGGCCAGCTTTTGCGGCATCTACGGGATTCGCCCCACGCACGGCCGGATATCACTCGATGGTGCGTGTCCGCTGGCACCGATGTTCGATACCTGCGGCTGGTTCGCGCGCGACGCGGCGCTGTTGGCGAAGGTGGGTGATGTGCTGCTGGATGGCACGCCATCCGCGCCGGGTCGTGTGCTGATGGCCACCGATGCCTTCGCGCTGGCGCTCCCTGGCGCAGCGGAGGCGCTTGCTCCGGCGGTGGCTCGCGTGTCGGCGCTACTGGGCAACGCCGAACCGGTTACGGTAAGCGCCGAAGGGCTGACGGCATGGTTCGATGTGTTCCGTGTGTTACAGTATCACGACATCTGGACCACGCATGGCGCCTGGGTCACGCGCGTGCGCCCCACGTTCGGTTCGCAGGTGGGCCCGCGTTTCGATGCGGTGTCGAAGGTGCAGCCGCACGAGGTTGAGCTGATGCGCGAACGTCGCGCCGACATTGTGGCACGACTCGACGCGTTGCTGGCACACAACGCCGTGTTACTGTTGCCCACGGTGCCGGATATCGCACCGTTGTTGCGCCTTCCGCCCACCGAAACGGTGGCCTTTCGCGAGCGGGCGCTGGCGTTGCTGTGCATTGCAGGGCTGGGTGGACTGCCGCAAGTGAATTTGCCGTTCGGCACGTTGCATGGGTGTCCGCTTGGGCTGTCCATGATTGCCGCGCGTGGCAACGACGAGATGTTGCTCGAGATCGCGTGCCGGCTTGAGGCGGCGGCGGGTTGAGACCACGAACCGAGCACGCTGAGTGCGCAAAGACGCGGAGGACGCAGAGGTCACGCTCTTTGTTGTTGTCTCCGCCTCGGCGTTCTCGGCGCCACGGCGTGATCAGTGCCGAAGCACTCGCTCAATACGCCACGCCGCCAGCTGATGCACCGCCTGCCCGCCTACCATGGCCGGCGCGAAGCGCACAGTCGACAACAACGATGCCAGTTCATCCTGAACCGCCGCCAACACACGCTCCCGCTGCGCATACAGCACCTTGAGTGCGGTCGTATCTGCCCGACCGTTTGACAGCACCACAAACTGCACGACCACGACCTCCGGTCGCTCTGGCACCGCGTTGGACATTTCGTCCCGCCCCAGCGGACGCATCGACAACACGCCGTTCGGCAGCCGCGCCCCGGCCGCCAGCGCTGCAGGACGCTCCACTTGGGACTCGAAGTACATCGGCTCGCCACGCTCCCAGCTGCGGGGCAACCGCGTCGTGATCGGCAGGGCGGACCATTCCGGCTCACACGACGTGCGCGCCAGCGTAACCGCCGCGCGCATCGGTGCCATATTGGCCACCACGGCATCCGTCAGATATGTGGCGTGCCCTGCCATCGACCTCGGCAGGTCACGCACTGCGAGTCGGGCGTTCCAACCTTGCAGTCCGGTGAACACCGTGAGCTCCACCGAGTCGCCGCGCAGCTGCCAGTAGCTGCGCGCCCCCCACGAGGCGCGCTCGCGAGCACCAAGCCGGGGAAGCACCACGCGACCGCTGTCGCGAAGCACGATGGTCGTGTACGGCGCGTCTCTAGGGACAGCCAATGCACCGCCGGTTGGTCCGAGCGGCCGCGATGCCTCCCAACATCCGGTGACCGCGGGCACACGAACGCGCGATTGTGCCATTGCCGGTGACATCGCGCTTAGCAAAAGGGCGAAAATCGCCCACAGCGGCACGACACCTGCTCTACAGTGTCTCGAAAACCTCATTCGAACACTCCGGGAGACGATATGGACGAGCAGCAAAAAAGAATTGACGAACTGTACGAGCTGGTGAACGGCATTGAAACCGCCATGTTCGTCACCCAGAGAGACGACGGCCATCTCGTGTCGCGACCGATGGCCACGCAGAAGAGAAACCCCATTGCCGACCTGTGGTTCGTGACCGACATCGAGTCGAACAAGATCGACGAGCTCGACGCCCATCCGAACATCAACCTCAGCTATTTCAGTACCAAGTCGAAGGAATGGGTCTCGGTGTCGGGCACCGCTACCGTGTCCACGGACCGCGACAGCATTCGTGCGCTCTATGAGCCCGACTGGAAGATGTACTTCGGCGCACTTGACGAGGTTCGCGACGGCGGCCCCGACGATCCCCGTCTCGCACTTATTCTCGTGAACGCGGAGAGCGTCATCTACATGAAGCAGGAAAAGTCGACGCCTGCCGTGCTCTTTGAACTCATCAAGGGCCGAGTCACCGGAGAGCGCCCGGATCTTGGCACCGTGAAGTCCGTGACGCTGTAACCGTATACGAAAAGGTGCCCCCTCGCGACGTTGCGACGGGGCACCACTTCAACTAGCACAATGCTGCGCCCTACTGCCTGATGCCCGCCGCTGCCGTTGGCACCGTGTACGACCACGGCTGACGTACCAGCGGCTTCTTCCGCGGATACACTTCATCCAGCGTGTTGCCGTCGAACAGACGATCGTTCACCATCACCATCGATACGCTATTGCTATTGCGGATGTTCACCAGCGGATCACGATCGAGTACGATCAGATCAGCGAACTTACCCGCCTCAAGCGAACCGATCTCGCTGCCAAGCCCAATCGCCTCGGCGCCGACAATCGTGGCCGCACGCAATGCGTCATGCGTGGACAGCCCGCCCGACTGGATCAGCCACAGCTCCCAGTGCATGCCGAGTCCCTGAAGCTGGCCATGACTGCCTACACCAATACGACCGCCCGCGGCGACCGTCTTCGCGATATCCTCGGCGTGCTGCCACATGGCGTACTCCTCCTTCACCGCGAAGCCAGCCGGTCCAGGCGCATTACCTGCGCCGCGTCGACGCACTTTGCTGTCGAAATCGACCGGGTGTGTGAAACGACGCAGCTTGGTGTCGTTGAGCAGATCTTCGGTTTGATAGAACCAGCCTTCACCGAACGGGCCACCGTACTCCACGATCAGCGTGGGTGAGTTGGTTACTTGCGTAGCCTTGTACCACTCGAAAATGTCATCGAACTTCGGCGTAATCGGCAGCGTGTGCTCAATGCCCGGATAGCCGTCGATGCCGTGCGTGAGATTGAGCTTCTGATCGAGCCCGCCCTCAGTGGTCGGCATGATCCCGAGCTCCTTCGCCGCCATGATCAGCCACTGACGCTGCTGGCGATTGCCACTCATGTACATCTTGAGCGTTTTGGTGTCGTAGTACTTGGCGTACCGCGTCATGATGTCCTTTGCATGCGCGTAGTCGCGTACCGGCTCGGACGAAAACACACCGGGGCCCGTGGTGTAAATGCGTGGCCCGATCATGTCACCCGATTCCACGCGATCCGTGTACGCCAGGAAGTCCGTGCTCGATGTTTGCGGATCGCGCGTGGTGGTGGTGCCGTACGCCAGCGTGGCGAGATACTGCCATGTCTGCGTGTTGTGGATCTGCGGCGTAAGCCACTGCGGGTGGTAGTGCGTATCCACCATGCCCGGCATGATCACCTTGCCACTCACATCAACGATCTGCGCGCCATCGGGAATGGTCACACTGCCTCGCGCGCCGACGGCCACAATGCGACTGTCGCGCACCACGATATCCGCGTTCTCGATGATCTCCTTGCCTTTCATCGTGATCGCCTTCGCGCCGCGAAACACCGCCACGCCACGCGGAAGATCACGCGTTGCCACCACGGTGATCTTCATCTCTGCGGGCGTGTACGCGGGCGTCGGTCGCCTCTTGGTGGTGTCGGCCTTCGCGATCGAGTCGGCGCGCACCACGCTGTCTTTCACCGACTTGGTCGTATCGGCTCGCACGCGCGCCTTCACCCGCGCATCCGCCTTGGCCGAATCCTCGGCCACCTTCGCGCGATCGAGATCGTACGACCAGACCGAGTTGCCCAACGCCCAATGCACCACACGACCGGTGCTGTTCCACGTGGGGAACTCACCGCCGACCGTATTCAATTTCTTCACCGGCACCGACGCGGCCGCCGGCATCGCGACGTTCACCGTGGGCGCCACCGCACCGGCCTGCGCCACGGTGATCGTGTACAAATCCATGCCGACCATTGCCAACGCCTGATCACCACTCGGGGCCATGAGCACCAGCGACGCCGGCGGCGGCTGCGGCGGTGTGGGCTCAGCCGGATCGAGATGCGTGTCCATGCCGAGGGGACGCGCGGCGCGTCCGCCGATGTAGTGGCGCGATTCCTTCTCCACGAGCGCGGCATCGAGCCCCGGCTCGCCACCGGCGCCCGGCGGCAATGGACCCGTCACCTTCAAGTGCGTCTTGATGTCAGTGCCATCCCAACGAAATGACTGCAGCCCGGCGCGTCCGTACGCAAAGATGCGCGTTGCATCCTTCGTAAAGTGCGGCGTGCCCAATCCACCGCTCGGCATGATCACGGTGAATGCGCCACCGGAGGACGGCAACCACACCATGTCGGCGGCCGCTGGACCGAAGAACGCCGCACCCGCTTCCTGCATCTCACGCGCAGCGGCGCGCATCGCGACAATGCGATCACCGGCCGGCGACCAGGCGAGATCGGTGTACAAGCCCGCCGACGTGGTCAGCGTTTGCGTGGTCCATCCCTTCCTGGCGTCAAACGTCGCGCGCATGATCTGACCGCCAGCGGCGTCATCCCAAGTCACCCACGCCAGCGACTTGCCATCGGGCGACCACACGGGACCGAACTCGCCCGTCGTGTTTTTGCTTACGCGCATGGGCGTGCCACCGGGCAACGTCATCACGTGAATATGACCCAGCGACGAGAAGGCGAG
>JBBQAK010000063.1:0-12913 GCA_038316215.1 Gemmatimonadales bacterium
CGGCTCTTGGCGAGCTTGTTGTTGTACGACTCGTCGCCGTACCAGTCGGTGTGTCCTTCCACCGAGATGCGGAGCGTCGGGATGCGCTTCATGGCATCGAGCACGACCCTGAGCGTGTCCATCCCCGACTTCAGCACCACGGCCTTATCGAAGTTGAATAGCGTTTCATCGAGCGCGACCTGAGCGGCGCCGATCGCCTTGCACTCCACCGTCGCCGACTTGGTCTGCGTGGCGCCGTAGGCCGCCTTGGTGACCGTGATCGTGGTCGTGCCCGGCGCGTTGCACGTGACCGTGCCGTTGTTGACCGACGCGATCGCGCTGCTGGCCGAGCTCCACGTGACCGCGCCGAGGTCGACGTTGTCCGCGTCCATAGCCTTCGACGCAAACGAGAGCGTCTTGCCCACGTCGGTGGAACCGTTGGTCGGCGTGAGCGTCAGGTTCCACGCCGGCGCGGGGACCGTCACCGTCGACGAGGCCGTGCGCTCGATCTTCTTCACGAGGCCTTTGCACGTGATCGTCGCCGTGCCGTACTTCACGGCCGTGACCTTCGCGTTGTTATCCACCGTGGCCACCGACGCGTCGCTCGACGAGCACGTCAGGTTCATGACCTTGCGCAGCTCGATCGGACGCGACTTCATGTCGGCGGCCGAGAGGGCGAACTGACGGTCCGTGCCGCGATTGATGGTGGCCGTGGCCGGATCGATCTTGAGCGCCCAGTCGAACTGCTCGACGGTCGCACAGGCGCCGCGGAGCGCGTACGTCACACCGGCCCGGAGGCCGAGGTTACGCGAGGTGCCGTCGAGGTTCTGCTCATTGGGCGACGGATTGTTGTCGAGGATGCCGTCGATACGTGCGCCCCATCGGCCGCTGCCGCACACTTTCAGTCCTGCGAGCGCGGAGAAACCGTCTTCGTATTCGTTGGCCGAACTCCGACCGGCGTACACCGAGTTCACCCAACCGGCACCAAGCACCAGGGCTGCCTTCTTGGACGGCACGAACGGAACGGTCAGCGTGGCCAGACCGCGGAACGGGCGATACGTGATGTCTTCGTTGGGCGCGCGATTGGCCTTGGTGCGGCCCACCTGGATGTCGCCTTCGACACCGAGCCACTTGTACACGGAGAGACCCGCATGCGCGCCGATACCGGCCACGTTATCGATGCGCAGCTTGTCGTCGATCTTGGTGTACTGCCCAAACGCACCGACTTCGATGCGTTCGCCGAGGCTCTGCGCCTGGGCCGTGGGGACCGCCGCCATCGCTGACAGCAGCGAGAGACCGATCAGTCGTTTTGTCATGGAGTCCTGTTCGAAAGTGCCAAAGCGCGGGCACCATAATGCCCGCACACCCGCCCGGGCGTTGTCCGGGCAGGGCCGCTGAATCGTAAGTCAATTGGGCGCCGCGCGATACGCACCGGCGCTAGACCGCCAGCAGCGCCTCGATCTCCGCGCGGATCGACTCGACGCCTGGCACGACGGCTTCGAGTAGCACGGTATGGTAGGGGACAGGAATATCCATCGGCGCGAGGCGTCGCACCGGCGCGTCGAGGTGCCAGAACGCCTCCTGCGCCAGCACGCCCGCGATCTCGGCGCCGAACCCGGCCGTGATGTTGTCTTCGTGCACGATCAGGCAGCGACCGGTCTTTCGCACCGAGGCCAGCACCGCCTCCCGGTCCCACGGCGCGATGGTACGAAGATCGATCACTTCCACGCGATCCCCGAATGCTTCCGCCGCCTCGGCGCAGCGATGCACCATCGCACTCCACGACACCACCGTGAGGTCCGTCCCCGCTCGAACCACGCGCGCCTGACCGAACGGGAGCACGTAGTCGTCACCCGGATAGCGAGCACTGCCGTCGCCGGTCATCAGGAGCGAGCGATGTTCGAAGAAGATCGTCGGGTTCGGGCTGCGCATCGCGGCGCGCAGCAATCCGACGGCGTCGGCCGCATTCGACGGCATCGCCACCTGCCAGCCGTACATATGCGCGAAGCGCACTTCATCGCTGAGGCTGTGCCACGGGTCGCCAACATCCTTGCCGAATCCGCCCGGCATGCGCACCACGATCGGGGCGGCAAAACGGTTGGCCGTCCGCCACCGCATGGTACCGGTATTGTTCAACTGCTCCGTGGCCGGGTCGGCGTACTTGCGAAACTGGATCTCGGCCACCGGCATCAATCCACTGATCGCCATTGCGACCGCACGTCCGATGATGCCTTCTTCCGAGAGGCTGGTGTCGAACACGCGCGCGTTGCCGAACTGCTTCTGTAGTCCTTCGGTCACGAGATGCACACCACCTTTGCGTCCCACGTCTTCGCCGAACACCACGACTTTCGGATTGACGGTAAGTTCATGACGTAACGTGCGGCGAATGGCTTCCGCATAGCGCAGCAGTTCGCCGTCATCACTTGGCGTGCCGGTGCTCGGCAACGCCGCGCGTTCCGCGCGCGACAGTCCACCCATCGCTTCGGCGACATCGGGTGATTCGTCGGCCATCACATACTGCGCGATCGTCGCCGGATTCGGAATCGCCCGCGCTCGCGCTTCCTCGAGACCGGTCGCAATGTCCCGCGCGACTTCTGCTTCGAGCGCGGCCCATTCGACGGCCGACATGAACGTCGGCACGAGATAGTCGTGCAGCTTCGGCAGCGGATCGCGCGCCTGATCGAAGGCAATTTCCGCGTCGGTGCGATAGCCCTTCTGATTGTCCGGCCCCGAGTGACTGCTCAGGCGCGGTACGGTGAGACGCACCAACGCGGGACCTCCGCCGCTGCGCACGTGTGCCACGGCTTCCTGCAGCAAGCCGGCTGCTTCGTGCGGATCGGTGCCGCTGCCGTTGCGAATGAACAGATTCGTAAACGACGCAAGATTGCGTGCGATGTCGCCACCGGGCGTCTGCATGTCGCCACGCACGCTGATGCCGAGATCGTTGTCTTCGATGTAGAACAGCATCGGCAGCTTGAGCGTCGTGGCCATCGTCAGCGAGGCCCAGAATCCGCTCGTGGCCACTGAGGCGTCGCCGCCGAGTGCAACGCTGATACAGCCGTCGTAGCTCGCGTCGCCGAGCGCATCGCGATGATACGTGATCGACTGCGCCCAGCCAGCGGCCGGCGTGTATTGCGAGCCGACGTCGCCCGACATGGGGAGCACCGTGCAGCCCGCGCGATTCGGCAGGTTGCACACGACGCCAATGTCGCGACCGTCGCTGAATCCGCCAGCGCGACCAAGCGGACTGCCGAAGGCGTCCGGAATCGACAGGCCTACTGAGAGCAGGAATGGTCGCGACCGGTAATACGCACCAGCGCCGTCGTGCACGCCATCGATGAGTGATCCGAGAATCACCTGCGCCATGTCGTGGCCGCGTGCCGAAAACTGGTAGAGCACCAGATGCTCACGCGGCACCGAGTTGCGCAGCCGATTGGTCGTCTCTTCGACATCGTCGAGCGAGCGCGAGACGAGCGTGTGGTAGGCAATGCGACGCCAGTCGAACCCCGGGCGGGGAGACGTCAGCGAAGCAGACGACGCGCGGGTAACTGGCCGGACAGCGGACTTTGCAGGCATAACGTATTAATCTGCCGAACGCGCTCCAATATCGGGAGCGGATCTCCAATCATTGAATAGAAATTGCCATGTCAGGGACCACGCTGCGAATCCCAATGATTGCGAGCCGCGCGGCAGATGTGATCATCGGGACGCCGATCCCGACGGCGACGAGCACGATGTTGGCGGCCAGAAACGGGCCAGTCCATGCGTTCACGAGGGAGCGCTCTCGCTTCCAGAGGAAGGCGAAGAGCGCCGCGCTGTTCACCAACAGCACACCAGCGAGGGCCCAGGTAAATGCGCCCCAACCGATGCTCTGCAACCAGCTCAATGCGGTGACATCCATGATGCGAACTCCATGGCCGGTCGTGGTCCCAAACCTGTCGATGTACGGATCGTACCGCCTAATGTCGCACTTGGCGAGTGCAGGACGTGCTTTTTGAGATCTTTTCTGGCTTGGCCGTAGGCTCTCGGCTTGGCTGTTGGCCGTGAGGGGTCAGCTGTGGGTGGGCCATGAGTACCGCCCCGTACGATTCGCACCCATGGCCCACGGCCCACGGCTCACCGCCGTTAGCCCACAGCCTTCAACCTTGGGAGCCGACAGCCCACAGCCGCCCACAGCCCACAGCCCACAGCCCTCTGAAGTGAGAACAGAAGAGTATTTTACGGGATGTCCTCACCCACTCCTTCCCTCCTGATCGACCAGCGTGAGGGTGTCCTCACCCTGACGCTGAATCGCCCCGACGTACTCAACAGCTTCAATCGCGAGATGGCGATGGCGCTGCAGGCTGCGCTCCGTGATGCGGCGAGCGATGGCGCCGTGCGCGCCATCGTGCTGACCGGCGCCGGGCGCGGCTTCTGCGCGGGCCAGGATCTGGCCGAGGCGTTGCCGCAGGGCGACGGCCCGATGCCGGACATCGGCGAGATCGTGAAGAGTTGCTACAATCCGATTATTCGTGCGATTCGCACCATCGAGAAGCCGGTTTTGTGCGCGGTGAACGGCATCGCTGCCGGTGCCGGCGCGAATCTGGCTTTTGCCTGCGACCTCACCATCGCCGCCGACGACATCAGCTTCGTGGAAAGCTTCGCGAAGCTCGGACTGATTCCCGATACCAGCGGCACTTTCTTCGTGCCGCGCCTCGTGGGCACGCAGCGCGCCACGGGTATGTTCTTCCTCGCCGAAAAGATTCCGGCGGGAAAGGCGAAGGAGTGGGGGCTCATCTGGGACGTGGCACCGAAGGCCGAACTGATGGCCACGGTGCAGGCGATGGCCGCGTCACTGGCCACGCAGGCGACCCGCGGCTTTGGCCTTACCAAGCGCGCGATGAATGCGAGCTTCGCGAATTCACTCGATGCGCAACTCGAGGTTGAAGCACAGGCGATGCACGAAGCCGGACGGACAGCCGACTACGAAGAAGGGGTGCGCGCGTTTCTCGACAAGCGGGCGCCTGTGTATCGCGGCGCATGAACGATGAATCGCGTGACCTCATGAAGACCGTGGTCGGTGTCGTCGGTGCCGGCGCGATGGGGGCGGGTATCGCCCAGGTCGCGGCGGTATATGGCCATACCGTGGTCCTCGCCGATGCGCAGTCGGCGTCGATTGCGCGGGCGCGGTCGGCGCACGTGAAGGCGCTGGCCCGCGACGTCGAGAAAGGGCGTCGCACCCGGGAGCAGGCCGACGCCGTGCTGGAGCGCATCACGTACGTGGATGGGGTGACGCCCGAACAGCTGGCCGCGTTCGCTCCCTGCAGCTTCGTGATTGAAGCGATCATCGAGCAGCTGGCCGCCAAGCAACAGCTGCTGCGCGCGCTTGAAGCGATCGTGGCCCCGACCGCGATTCTCGCGTCGAACACGTCGTCGCTTTCCATTGCCGCGCTGGCCGGTTCGTGCACCGGCACCGATCGGGTCGTGGGCGTGCACTTCTTCAATCCGGCACCGGTGATGCCGCTGGTGGAGATCATTCCGGCGATCACCACGTCGGCCAGCGCGATCGCGACGGCACGTGCGCTCGCGACGGCCTGGGGCAAGACCACGGTGCTTGCCGCTGACACGCCGGGGTTTCTCGTGAACCGCGTGGCCCGCTCGTTCTATGGAGAGTCGCTGCGCATTCGCGAGGAAGGCATCGCGGATTGTGCCACGATCGACTGGGCCATGCGCACCGTCGGTGGATTCCGCATGGGACCGTTCGAGCTGATGGACTTCATCGGACTCGACGTGAACTTTGCCGTCACACGATCGGTATTCGAGGGGATGTTTCTCGATCCGCGGTATCGGCCGTCGCACGCCCAGCAGCGGCTGGTGGAAGCCGGCTGGCTTGGCCGGAAAACACAGCGGGGTTTCTACGACTACCGCGACGGTGCAGTCGCGCCAACACCGCATGACGATCCCGCCCTTGGCCAGCGTATCGTGGATCGCGTACTGGCGATGCTCGTGAATGAAGCGGTGGATGCTGTGCATCTGCAACTTGCATCGGTAGCGGATATCGAACTCGCGATGACGACGGGCGTGAACTATCCGCGCGGTCTGCTGCAATGGGGCGACGAGATCGGCGCACCGAACGTGCTGGCCCTGCTGCAGGTCCTCCAGCTGGAGACCGGTGACGATCGCTATCGCCCCAGCATTCGACTGCGTCGCGCTGTGCAGGCGGGGGCATCGCTCCTCGACCCGCGGCGGTACACGTGACCACGCCATCGGCAGTCGACGTCGTCAACACGCTCATGGCGAGAGACCGCTTTTCGCAGTGGCTTGGCATCGAGGTGCTCGAAACGGCAGTCGGCCGGTCTGTGCTGCGCATGTCGATCCGCGACGAGATGGTGAACGGCTTCGGTACCTCGCACGGTGGCATCATGTTCTCGCTGGCCGACAGCGCGTTCGCCTTTGCGACCAACGCGTGTGGTGTGCTGAGCGTAGCCATTGATTGCACCGTCAGTTACCCGGTGGCGTTGCGCCCGGGTGACGTACTCATCGCCACCGCCATCGAGCAGAGCACGACCAAGCGACTGGCGTTCTGCGACGTGACGGTACGAAATCAAGACGATGTGATCGCCGGTCACTTCCGCGGCACGGTGTATCGAACGGCCACTCCCCATCAGCTGTGAACCAGACACCATGAACGACGCCTTTATCGTTGAAGGACTGCGCACACCCATCGGCAACATCGGTGGCGCGCTCAGTCAGGTGCGCGCCGATGATCTGGCGGCGCACGCCATCTCGTCGCTGGTGGGCAGTGTCAGTGCGTCGTCCACCAGCTTCGACCCCGCGCAGATCACCGACGTCATTCTCGGCTGCGCCAATCAGGCGGGCGAGGACAATCGCAATGTGGCCCGCATGGCCGCGCTGCTGGCCGGCCTGCCGGTCACCGTGCCGGGTGAAACCGTGAACCGCCTCTGCGCTTCGGGACTGAGCGCCGTCGCCGGCGCGGCGCGCGCCATCATGGCGGGCGACGGCGATCTGTACGTGGCCGGCGGCGTGGAGAGCATGACGCGCGCGCCATACGTGATGTCGAAGGGATCTACCCCGTTCGGGCGCGACGTACAGCTGTTCGACACGAGCTTCGGCTGGCGCTTTGTGAATCCGAAGATGAAGCAATGGCACGGCACCGATTCGATGGGCGAGACGGCCGAGAACGTTGCCGCGCAGTACGGCATCTCGCGAGACGATCAGGATGCGTTCGCCGTACGGTCGCAGCAGAAGGCGGCGGCGGCGCAGCGCGAGGGACGCCTGGCCGAGGAGATCGCGCCGGTGTCGATCGCGCAGCGCAAGGGCGATGCGGTCGTGGTGTCACAGGACGAATTTCTGCGTCCCGAGACTTCGATGCAGGTGCTGGCCAAGCTCAAGCCCGCGTTCCGGCATGACGGACAGGGCTCAGTGACCGCGGGCAACGCCAGTGGCCTGAATGACGGCGCCGCCGCGTTGCTGATCGCCTCGGCAAGGGCGGCGTCACAGCATGGCCTCACGCCGATGGCGCGAATCGTGTCGAGTGCGGCGGTTGGCGTCGAGCCACGCATCATGGGAATGGGCCCCGTGCCGGCCACGCGGCTGGCGTTGTCGCGGGCCGGACTCACGTTGGACCAGATGGACGTGATCGAGCTGAACGAGGCGTTTGCCGCGCAAGGGTTGGCCTGTCTCCGTGAGCTGGGAGTGGCGGACGACGACGCGCGCGTGAACCCGAACGGCGGCGCCATCGCCCTCGGACACCCACTCGGTATGAGCGGTGCGCGTTTGGCGCTCACCGCTGCGCGTGAACTGCGCCGACGCAACGGACGCTACGCGCTCTGTACGATGTGCATCGGCGTGGGACAGGGCTTCGCGATGATCATTGAGCGGGTCTGATCGCCGTGATCTACGCCTTTGATGGCTTCATTCCCGTCGTACATGAGTCGGCGTTCGTGCACCCTCAGGCGTCGGTGACCGGCAACGTGATCATCGGTCGCGACGTGTACGTGGGACCCGGTGCCGCCATTCGTGGCGACTGGGGTGGCATCGTGATCGAGGACGGCTGCAACGTGCAGGAGAATTGCACCATTCACATGTTCCCGGGCGTGGTGGTCCGCCTCGAACCGAGTGCCCACATCGGACATGGTGCGATTGTGCACGGGGCGCACATCGGGGCCAATGCGCTGATCGGTATGAATGCCGTGATCATGGACAACGCGGTGGTGGGCGCGGGGTGTGTGGTCGGTGCGCTTTGCTTCGTTCCCACCGGCATGGAAATTCCTCCACGCAAAGTGGTGGTGGGGAATCCTGCCAAGATCGTGAAAGACGTGACCGACGACATGCTGGACTGGAAGTCATCGGGTACGCAGTTGTATCAGCAGTTGCCGGCGGCCATGCGCGCCAGTTGGCGCGCGGTGGAACCGCTACGTGAAGTCCCTGTTGATCGCCCCACGCAATCGAGCGTGTTGAAGAACTGGAAGGACACCCGCGAGGGAGGAACTACGTGATGTATATGCTGAAGAACTACGCCATGGGCCAATGGGTCGAAGGCACTGGGCGCAAGGCCGACCTGTTCGACGCGGTCACCGGTGAGAAGATCGGCGAGTCATCAAGCGAAGGACTCGATTTCAAGGCGATGATGCACTACGCCCGCACGGTCGGCGGCCCCGCCATGCGCGCGCTCACGTTTCACCAGCGCGCGGCGATGCTCAAAGCCATCGCCAAAGTCTTGATGGAGCGGAAGGACGACTTCTATGCGCTGTCGTATCTCACCGGCGCCACCAAGACCGATTCCTGGGTCGATATCGAAGGCGGCATCGGCACCTTCTTCGCGTACTCAAGTCGGGGGCGACGCGAGTTTCCCAACGAGTGTTTTCATGTGGAAGGTCCCACCGAACCGTTGTCGAAAAACGGCACCTTCGTGGGCCGACACATTCTTGTACCCATTGAAGGCGTAGCCGTGCACATCAACGCCTTCAACTTCCCCGTGTGGGGTATGCTCGAAAAGTTGGCGCCGGCGCTGCTGGCCGGTGTGCCGTGCATCGTGAAGCCGGCCACCGCGGGCAGTCATCTGGCGGAAGCCGTGTTTCGCACGATCGTGGACACGGGCATTCTCCCCGACGGCGCGATTCAGCTCGTGTGCGGCAGTGCCGGTGATATGCTCGACCACCTTGAAGAACAGGACGTCGTCGCGTTCACCGGGTCGGCGGCCACCGGTCAGAAGCTCAAGAGCGGGGCCGCGGTGCTCAAGAACTCGGTGCGCTTCAACATGGAGGCCGACTCCCTCAACTGCTCCATCCTCGGCCCCGATGCCGTGCCCGGCACCGAAGAGTTCGACCTGTTCATCAAGGAAGTCACGCGCGAGATGACGACGAAGGCGGGGCAGAAGTGCACCGCGATTCGTCGCTCCATCGTGCCCGCCGGACTCGAGGAGGACGTCATCAAGGCGCTCTCGAAGCGTCTTGCCTCCACGACCATCGGTGCACCGACGGCCGAAGGCGTCCGCATGGGACCGCTGGCCAGTCGCGCCCAGGTGAACGCCGTGCGGTCGGCCGCCGAGATGATTCGGCATGGCGCCGAACTGGTGTTCGGTGGCGGCGATTTTGATGTGGTCGGCGCCGATCGTGAGAAGGGCGCGTTCTTCGCGCCGATGCTGATGGTCTGCGACAGTCCGCTCACGCGCCTCGAGGCGCATGACATCGAAGCGTTTGGCCCGGTCAATACCGTTATGCCGTATCACTCGATTGACGAAGCGGTACAGTTGGCGCGCATGGGCAAGGGCTCGTTGGTGGGCTCGCTGGTCACGGCCGATCCGAAGGTGGCTCGCGACATCATTTTGGGCACGGCCGCGTTCCATGGCCGCATGCTCGTGCTCGATCGCACCAGTGCGAAGGAGAGCACCGGACACGGGTCGCCGCTGCCGCAGCTCGTGCACGGCGGGCCGGGCCGAGCGGGCGGTGGCGAGGAAATGGGCGGCGCGCGCGGCGTCACGCACTACATGCAGCGTGTCGCGTTGCAGGGCAGCCCGAGCATGATCACGGCGATCACCCGCGAGTGGACCAAGGGTGCCGATGAGCAGACGGATACCGTGCATCCTTTCCGCAAAACGTTCGACGAGCTCGAGATCGGCGACACGCTCATCACGAAGTCGCGTACGATCACGCTGGGTGATATCGAAGCCTTCGCCAATCTCAGTGGCGACACATTCTACGCGCACATGAACGACGACGACGCGCGCAGCAATGGCGTGTTCGAAGGGCGCGTGGCGCACGGATACTTCATCGTATCGGCGGCGGCCGGATTGTTCGTCGAACCGTCGTTGGGGCCCGTCTTGGCGAATTACGGCATGGAGAAGCTCCGCTTCACCAAGCCGGTGTACCCGGGCGACACCATTCACGTGCGTCTGACGGTGAAACAGAAAACCGCGAAGGACACCCCTGAGGGCACGATTCCGCAGGGCGTGGTGGAATGGGATGTGGAGGTCATGAATCAGGACAACGAGGCGGTGGCGGTCTACTCCATCTTGACTTTGGTGCGTCGGAGTGAGCCGGCGCTCGTTGGCTAGTCCCACCGCGCCCGCCCGAAAGTTGGATCGGTCCATCATCGATGGACCGATCGGCCCGGCGATGTGGCGGATGGCGTGGCCGACGGTCGTACAGAACATGATCGGCGGGCTGCAAGGCATGATCGACCACGCCATGGTTGGTCATTACGTCGGCTTCGCCGGGAACGCCGGTATCGGCGTCGGGTTGCAGATCTTCCTCGTCGTCATGGTGTTTCTGGCGTCGCTATTCAGCGGCATGGGTGTGCTCATCGCACGCTTCGCTGGTGCCGGGGACGTAGCGGGTGTGAATCGCGCTGCGTCTCAGGCGTTTCTGCTGGCCGTGGTGATGTCCATCGGCGTGCTGGCGCCCATCGGCTATTTCGCCGCACCCACCTTGTTGAGTCTTGTGAACGCGACGCCGGCAGTGCTGAAGGAGTCACTGCCGTTCTTGCGCATTATGTTCGTGTTCGGCTTCGGCATGATGCTGTTTTTCATGCTGGGCGGCGCATTGCGCTCGGCCGGCGATTCGCGCACCCCGCTCAAGCTTGGACTCGCGGTCACGATCGGCAACATCATCTTCAACGTCCTGCTCATTCGCGGCTTCGGACCCGTGCCGGCGTTCGGCACGCGCGGTGCTGCGATGGGTACGGTGCTGTCGAGCGGTATCGTGGGCGCGTATGCGATCTACAAACTGTTTAACGGCAGCTGGGTGATCGACTTCCGCCACGTGAGCTGGAAGCCCGATTGGGAGATCATACGCGCCCTTTTCCGATTTGGACTGCCCACCGGATTGCAGGGAATTGCGATGAACATTGCAGGCGTACTGATGCTGCGCTTCATCGGCTCCACCAGCCTGAGCGCCGAAGCGCAGGCGTCGTTTGCCGTGGGCTACTCACAGCTCTTCTCGCTGGTTACGTGGACGTCGGTCGGGTTGATGGGAGCCGTCGCGGCAATTGCGGGACAAAACCTTGGTGCCGGACAGCCGGAGCGCAGCGTTCAAGCGGTGCGACTGGCCGCCCGATTCGGAGTGGGTATTGCCGTGGTCGTGGGCGCGCTGTTCCTCGCCATTCCCGGGACACTGCTTGGGTTGTTCGGACTCACGCAGCCGGATTCCGTGCGCATCGGAACGGAGCTGTTGGCCTACTTAAGCGTGTCCGGATTGTTCATCACGGTGGCGCTGACCTTCACCGGCGGACTCCAAGGTACCGGCGACACGCGCAGTCCGTTGTTCATCACGTTAGCATCGCAATTCGCGCTGCCGATCGGTATGCTCGCCGCGCTTCAGACGACCAGGCAGCTTGTGCCCAGCGACATCTGGTTGGCGATTGTGCTTGGCCACGCCCTGCGCTGCGCCTTGAGCGTGTGGCGTTTCGAGCAGGGCAAGTGGAAGGGGATCGAGGTGAAGGTGGGGTGACGCGTCTGCGCGTACTCGAGGCATGCTGCTGCGACCGATCGGTAGCACGCGGCGTGCGTCCCGATGGGTGGTCGCTGCGGCAGACGAGTGCGGTGCGCGGCGCCGGAAAGACGTCCGTCCTGAGTCTAGGTGCTCATTGCGGACCCGACCGGCCACCGTATATTCGCGATAAGTCCTTCACGCGGAGATCCTATGTCCGTTTTGCGAAGTTTTGCCGCTGTGGCAACGATGGTCGTGTGTGCGTCGTGTAGCGATTCGAAATCGCCGAGCGACCCTGGAACGACCGGTGGCGTACTTGTTGTACGGGGATCAGCGTCGGCGACTGCGTCGGCGACTGCGTCGGTGGTGGCGAGCATGCCAGCGGCCTCTGGTACGCCGGCCTCACGATTAGATCTCAGCCCGTCGCGCTTCGACGTAGGGCTGCTTGAAATGCGCCTGTCGGGCAGTACCGCGTGCACGGCGCCGTACGTCGTCGTCTTCGCGCGTACAACTCCGGGTGTGATCGATCTCGTTGCCAGTCCGGAAATCGCGCGTGCTTCCGGGCTCGCGGCGGGCAGCTATCCGTGCGTACTGCTTCGCCTGTCAGACCTGCTGCGCTACCGCGCTAGTAGGAGCGAAGGCTCGTGCGTCGGCGGTACGGAATACCTGCAGGATTTCTATCGTGCCGGAAATGAAATCGTGGCATTCCGCGATCCGGATGGAGCTGTTTTGGCCGCGCGAGGGACAGATGCCACGCCGGTCGAGGACTTCGTCTGGACATTCCTGTCCACGAGCCCATCCGCTGTTATTGCTCGCGGGTATTCCCCGAGCCAGGTCAATCCCCTCAGCACGCCACTCGTGGTGCCCGGCACCACCACGTTCTTTATCGACGCGACGAACGCCATCAAGACGTCGATGTCGAAGTGCGAGATCCAATTCGGTCTTGCCGGGTTTCGTTGAGAACGGCGGTCACGAAACAACGAGTAGTGGTCACGCCCACCGCCACC
>JBBQAK010000334.1:0-4561 GCA_038316215.1 Gemmatimonadales bacterium
GCCAACTTTTACGTGGAACCCAAAACCAATGAGCTCTTCATCGCCGACGGCTACATCAACAAGCGCGTGGTCGTGTTCGACGCCACCAGCGGCGCGTACAAGCGGCATTGGGGCGCATATGGCAAACGCCCGTCTGATACCGAGAAGTATTCGTACCCAGTGAAGCCGGCATCACCGCCGCAGCAGTACTCCACGTTGCACGGTCTCGTGGGTACCAAGGATGGATTGCTCTACGTCTCCGACCGCCGCGGTAATCGTATTCAGGTCTTCACGCAGAGCGACGAATACCTGATGGAAACGTTCGTGCGCCCGGAGACCGGCGGTGCGGACAGTGGCTTCAGCTTGCAAGTATCGCGCGACGCGGAGCAAAGCCTGCTGTACCTGATCGACGGCACGAACGAGCGCGTGTGGATACTCCGTCGAAAGGATCTCGCCATTCTTGATCGCTTCGGACGGCCTGGCCGTCAATCGGGTGAGTTCATTCGCGCGCACATGATTGCCATCGACTCGCAGAACCGCATGTACACGGGCGAGGCGGGCAATGGACGACGCGTGCAGCGGTGGATTCTCAAAGGCATACGACCAGTATCCTGGGTGACCCCGCCGTAGGCGGCAGTAGGGCCGATTATCGTTCAAACACGTAGCATACATCGTCACGCCAATCCGGCGCTCCGTCTGCACGTGGGCCTCGTCGGACCAGGCATCTCACCGTGGAGCTCACTCATGGCAGTCCGCAATCGCCGCATCGCACTCCTCGCCGCCCTCGCGGTGCCGGCCGCGGCGCATCCTACCGTGGCGCAGGCGCAACCGCGCGCGACCGGCGTCGATACCACGAACTTCGATCGCAACGTCAGGCCGCAGGACGATTTCTTTCGCTACGTGAATGGCACGTGGCTCAAGAAGACCGAGATCCCCGCCGACGCGGCCACGTGGGGCGCGTTCAACGAACTCGGTGAACGCAGTCGCGACGCGTTGCGCACGCTCCTCTCCGAAGTGTCGGCGGACAAGCCTTCGGCGACGGTTGTGTCCGGTGCGCCGACGAATGCCCGCGCGTCGAGTGTTGAGCGACGTAAGGTGGGCGACTTGTACGCCAGCTTCCTCGACTCGGCCGGTATCGAGAAGCGCGGTATCACGACGCTGCAGCCGGAGCTTCGCCGTATTGCACAGATAACCAGTGCGGCGCAGCTCCCCGCCGCGCTCGCACAGCTGGCGCGTGTTGGCGTTGGCGGACCGCTCACCATTGGCGTTGGTGCCGATCAGAAAAACTCACGACAGAACGTGCTGAGCGTCGGTCAGGGCGGACTCGGACTCCCCGACCGCGACTACTATCTCTCCAGCGATCCCAAGCTCGCCGCGGCCAAGCAGGCCTATGAGGCGTACATCGCGCGCCTGCTGACCTTGGCCGGAGAGAGCGACGCGAACGGGGCGGCGGCGCGCATCGTCGCCCTCGAAACGCAGATCGCCGAAAAGCATTGGGACCGAGCGCGCCAGCGTGATCGCAATGCCACGTACAACCGGATGACTGTGTCGCAGCTCGCCGCCATGATGCCATCGTACGACATCAAGGCCTATCTCGCCGCTGCTGGACTTGGCGCGGCCACGGATGTCGTTGTGCGTCAGCCGGACTTTATTACGTCGCTCGACGCTATCGTCAAGGGCACGCCCGCCGGCACGTGGCGCGAGTACCTCACGTTCCGCACGATCGACAACTACGCGACGATGTTACCGTCGGCGTATCAGAATGCGCGCTTCGAATTTCGCGGCCGCACGCTGAACGGGCAGCAGCAGATGCCGGCGATGTGGAAGCGCGCTGTTGACGCGACGGATGGCATTTTGGGTGAATCGGCCGGCAAGATGTACGTCGAGAACTACTTCCGCGCCGATTCGAAGGCGCGCATGGACGCCATGGTGCGCAACCTGCGCAAGGCCTATGAGGTTGGCATCGACTCGCTCGAGTGGATGACGCCCGAGACCAAAACGGAGGCGAAACTGAAGCTGGCCAAGTTCACCGTCAAAATCGCGTACCCCGATAAGTGGCGCGATTTCACTGCCTTGGCCGTGAAGCGTGATGACGCCGCCGGCAACGTGATGCGAGCGCGCGCCTTCGAGTACGCCGACATGACGTCACGCCTGGGTAAGCCGGTCGATCGCGATCGCTGGGGCATGAACCCGCAGACCGTCAACGCGTACTACAACGCCACCAATAACGAAATCGTTTTTCCGGCGGCGATTCTGCAGCCGCCGTTTTTCGATCCCAGCGCCGACGACGCCGTAAACTACGGCGGCATCGGTGCGGTCATCGGCCACGAAATCGGACACGGCTTCGACGACCAGGGGCGAAAATCGGACGGAGACGGCAACCTGCGCGACTGGTGGACGCCGGCCGACGCCGCCGCGTTCGAAGCGCGTACGACCAAGCTGGGGGCGCAGTACGAAGCGATCTACCCGCTCGAGGGCGTGCATATCAATGGCAAGCTCACCATGGGCGAGAACATCGGGGACCTGTCTGGACTCGCGCAGGCGTATCGGGCCTACCACATCTCACTCGGCGGCAAAGAACCGCCGGTGATCGATGGCCTTACCGGCGACCAACGCTTTTTCCTCGGCTTCGCGCAGATCTGGCGCACGAAATTCCGCGACGAAGCGCTGCGTCAGCGACTGCTGTCCGATCCGCACTCTCCGGGCATGCAGCGCGCCTTCGTGCCGCTCGTGAACAACGATGCGTTCATGAAGGCGTTCAACGTGAAGCCGGGCGACAAGATGTGGCGTGATCCCGCCGATCGCGTGAGGATCTGGTGAACATGCCGTCGAGTATTCGCGCCGTACGAGGAGCGCTGTTCGTACGCCCGCTGGTGGTTGCCCTGGTCGCCTGCGTGACATCGGCCGGCGCACAAACTGCACCGTCAAAAGTGCGCGTCGCTTCCTCGGGTACGCACACGCTCGTCGTTTCGCCAGACGGGACGGTGCTGTGCCAAGGCCGCAATCAACATGGTGTGTGCGCGGCCAGCGCGGTGGAGACATTTGTTGCCACGTTGTCACCCGTTCCTGGCATGCCGAAGGCTCGCGCCGTTGCCGTGCCGGACGCCACGACCAGTGTGGCGCTCGGCGAGGATGGCAAGGTGTACGTATGGGGAGAGAATCCCTTCGGGCTGTTTGGCGGAACTGATCGCGGACCCACGTATGTACGGGCCGTGCCCACCGCAGTTCCCGGTATCAGCGGTGCCACCGACGTGGTCGCCATGGTTCACGCCGGTGCAGCGCTCAAGAGCGACGGCACCGTGTGGATGTGGGGGGAAGACCAGCAGGGAATCATGGGCGCCGGGACCGTGACCTTGTCGGGGCAGAACGGTCGACCCCAATACACACCGGCGCGTGTGGCTGGTCTGGATGGTGTCGTGCAGATCGCCTGCGGATCGAATTACATGCTGGCGCTCAAAGCTGATGGCACCGTGTGGTCGTGGGGTGCGAACAAATACGGGCAGCTTGGCATGGGAGACACCGAGCGGCGTGGCAGGCCGACGAACATTCCAGGGTTGAGTGGCGTGACGCGTATTTATGCGGATGGCGCACTCTCAGCCGCACGGCAAGGCGATGGCGCATGGGTGGTGTGGGGCGCGGCACCCTCTGCCAGTCTGATCGCGGAGGAACCGCCGCCGGTGCTGATCCCAACAGGATTGCCTGGTGTGCTGCGCGATGCCACTGAGTTGGCGAACGGTGTGGCGCAGTTCCGCGACGGCACCGTGCGCACGTGGGGCAGCAATTCGTTTGGTTCGTTGGGTACGGGTCGCGGAGTGGATGCCTCCGTCATTCCGTCGCGCGCCACAATTGTGCGCACGCTCTCGGGCATTGTGCAGGTGTGGTCAGGTAACAGTCGCAGCCTCGCACTCAAGTCGGACGGCACGTTGTACGTGTGGGGCCCGTCCGGCTCGAATGATGTCGCGTCCTATCGCGTGCCCGTGGCGCTTGGGACGTTCAGGCTGGAGCCTCGGGTTCCGTAGCGCCGACGCTCGCTTTGCGGTTCCGGCGGCTTCGTGCGCACAGCACCGACTCTGGCGCGACGGGTATTACATCAGCGCGGCGGCGTGGACACAGAAACTCGGGTGAACACGGCCAGCGCTGATGTACCCGCGCCTCACCGCTTCCGCGGCAGCAACGTCTCCGCCTTCGTGCCGCTCGTGAACAACGATGCGTTCGTGACCGCGTGCCGAAAGTGAGCTCGTGATTCTGCGTGGTGCCGTCGGGCCACGCGCAGATGCACACGCGATATCGAGCTCACGGCGTCCAGGCGGGGGCCGGCGGCGGCGTCCACTCGCCTGCCCCGCTTTCGCCGAATGGGATTTACGGCGCCATCCGCTTCATCGGTGGGAAGCCACCAATGGTGAGCACGTCCACCCCATTAGTCGTGAACGGGATCGCGGTGCCGGCTCGTGTCGAGAACCCCGACGTGCCGTTGGTGTCGAACCCCGCATCGCCATCGGGGCGGCAGGTGGCTGAGAGGTCGATGCGAAGGGTGCTGCCGCTCACCGTGTAGCAGCCACGCTCCACGCCCGCTCGATCTCCC
>JBBQAK010000285.1:0-5157 GCA_038316215.1 Gemmatimonadales bacterium
CTATCTGGCGACCGGCGGGTTCGGTGGCGGCGGCAGCGGGAATGGCCAGTGCGGCGGCGGCGGCGGTGGCGGGTATTCCGGCGGCGATGGCGGCTTCGTGGCCGGTGGCGGCGCGTCGTTTCTCAGCGGCACCGATCAGCGTGCCCAGCGCAGCGTCGGCACGGGCGACGGCCGCATCACCATCTCGACGGCGTCCATCGTCACCACGGTGCCGGAGCCCGGCACGTATGCGCTCATGGCGTTCGGTCTTGGAGCGCTGGTCGTCATCCGCAAGCGTCGGTCGTAGCTGGCGGTCGTTGGGCGTTCAAGGTAACCGCGGCGAATGCCCGCGGTCACTGTTTGCTGCGCTTTGCGAACCTCCGCTGGAAGGGCCTTCAGGCGACCCCGATCAGACCAGATCGCTGGGAACGATTTGGTCGAACGGGTCACGTCCCTTGGGTGGTCGCTGGCGCGACGCATGCTTCTCGAGCACGCGCGCGAGTTTGTCACGCGCACCGACCAGTGCCCCTTTGATCGTGTCGGCGGTGTTGGTCACAGCGACCGGCTCGTGTCCGGCCAGTCGCGCCTCGAGCATACAGCGCTTGTCATTGGCACCGCCGCGCTCACCATTGAGATCCTGAAAGTGTACCTCGATGCGCGTGATCTGGCCCGAGAAGCGCGCCAGTGACCGCTCGAGCTCGGCGGTCACGGTGGAGGCGAGTTGCGCGTCGCCCTCGATATGATTGTCGGTATTCAATTGAATGATCATCGTCGCTCGGATAAAAGGTTTACTGACCGATCAGCTACGCAGTTATACACCTGATTGACGTTTTTGGTCCAGTAACATGCTGTATTTTAATGTCTGGACATACTTTGTTCGTCGCCCGCGAGCACGACAACTCACCACGTGAAGGGACCCGAAAATGATCCGGCCCATACCGGCACTGCTGTTGTGGTTTCTCGCGGTCGGGGGCGTCCAGGCCTCGCCTGCACAGGACGCGGGAATCGGACGCATCATATCGATTCGACGAACGACGGGCACAGGGACAGAGGTCGAACTCCACGTCGTCAAAGGTGCGCTCTACAACGGCAGCGATGTCGAGCTCTTCAGCGGGAAGAGTACGGTCACGGCAACACTCCGGCTGTCGTCGGGCATCGACATGTTGCTTGAGGGAGACAAGGTGGTGGTTGTGCTCACTACGACGGGCGGACGCCCGATCGCCGGCGCACTTCTCGCGGAACGCGGAAAGTTTCCGAGCGAAGCGGCCATCGTGAAAGCGGCCGGTACCATAGGGACGCTGAATACCGCGGCGAGCGCACAGGCGGTAGCGACTCCGCCCCGAACCGTTTCTGCGGAGCGCATATGTCCCTTTTCGAGCACCGAGTTGAGTCGCGCGCTCGGGTTACAGTTTGCGACAGGCAAACCTGGTGCTGTGAACTCCATGCCTGGTGGCGCGTCATTCGACTGTCGCTACGCCGGGGTTGGTGCAGGTACGCCGAGCCTGAGCGTCGACCAGATCATGATGGACGACCCCGCACAAACTCGCGGCTATCTCAACACGCTGGCGGGCACCCTGCGGAAAATTCCAGGTGATGCAGACGGCGCCGTCTTGCAGGAAGGGCAGCGTGAACTCACGGGCGCGACACTCCACTACGTCCGCCGCGCCACCATCGTGCAGCTGCGCGTGACCGTGCGGCCAAGCGACGCCCGGTTTGCCGATCTTCAGCAGCGCTTGGTTCGGCTTCGCCGCGTTCCGTAAACCGATGGGGCCCGCGATCAGCGCGTGGCCGAATCGACCGTGATGATCATGCGGACGCTGTCGCGCCCGATGGAGAGGGAGAGCGCAACCAGATGCTGACACGACGTGCGGCCCAACTGTTCGTGCTCCTCGCGAGCATCGTGGCGGTGTTTCAGCTCGCGCTGATCGCTGGCGCGCCATGGGGCCATCTCACGTGGGGCGGCCGCTATCCGGGAGTCCTGCCGCCCGGCATGCGTGGCGTGGCGGCTGTCTCATTGCTGCTCATGCTGGCATTCGCATGGATCGTTCTGGCCCGTGCAGGTTTTCGGGTTCCGTTCATCCGCTCGCGTATGCGCGGCGCCACGTGGGGTGTGGTTGCCTACTGTGCACTCGGTGTGGTCGCGAATGCCGCCACGCCCAGCCGCTCTGAACGGGCACTCTGGCTCCCCGTGGTCAGCGGCATGCTGCTGTCGAGTGTGTTCGTCGCCCGCTCCGCTGGCGCTACTGTCGCCGAGCTAAAAGAGTACTGACGCCATGCGACGGCGGGCATCGCGCACGGCCTCGTCGTCGTCGATCAGATGAAACGACTCGACGAGGGCCAGCCGGGCAGGGCTGCGTTCGTCGGTCTTGTCGTCACGCAGCGCCTCCAGCAGCAGCGTGAATCCAGCCGTTGCGTCGCCGCGCAAGATCGCTTCGCCGCCAGTGCGCACGGTGTCATCATCCGCGCGCACAACGATGAGCGCGCGGAGCGCCACGCGCGCGCGGGCGCGCTGTGCCTTCGGATCACTGTATACGGCCGCCGGCAGCGCTTCGAGCACGATCGTTGCCTCCTCGTCGATCCCCGACTCCGCTAACGCTACGGCAAGATCGAGCTGCAGCGACGCGCGTGTCGGATGTTCGGCCACCTGAGTCCGCAGTTGTTGCAGTCGCTCGACGGGATCGGACGACCACGTCACCGCCTGCGGAGACCCCGCCTCCACGCCATGGTCGGCAAGAAAGCGGCGTATCTGGCCTTCGGGTAACGCCCCCGGAAAGCCAGCGACCTTCGCACCATCGCGGAACAGCATCACGGTGGGGATGGAGCGGATCTGGAACTCCGTGGCGAGCGCTTGTTCGGCGTCGGTGTCCACTTTGACCAGCTCAAATCCGCCGTCGAATTCTCCCGCCAGCTTTTCGAGAATCGGACCAAGGGCCCGACATGGTCCGCACCAGGTGGCCCAGAAATCCACGAGCACCGGTACTTGGCGAGAGCGCTCCACCACGGCCGCCGGAAATTGCGCGGTGGTGACGTCGTGTACGTGAGGCGTAGTCATAGCTGAAAGATAATCGGTCTGTCGGTATGCACAGACAAACGACGCTCAGCGCGATGACCGCATGAAGACCAGTCCGATGCCGAGGATATAGCCCACCACGATCAGCAAGCTCCCTGGTTCGACGGCGTGATCCACTCGCCTGGAGCGCAGCGCCAGCGTACCGATGGCGATACTCATGAGCGCGATGGACATCAGTGCCGTGATGACGTGCGTCTGACTGGCGACGCTCAAGATCGGTGCGGACGGGTGCGCGAGGTCGAGGCCGCTGAAGATGATCATGTTCATCGCATTGCTGCCAAACAGATTGCCGACCGCCAGGTCGTAGGCGCGCAGTCGGACCGCAGCCAACGATGTCACGAGCTCCGGTAGCGAGGTGGACAGTCCCACGAGCCACGTTCCAACAAAGGTCGAACCGACCCCGGTGATGGTGGCGATCCCCTCCGCTGAGTGGGCGAACTGTGGCGCGGCGGCAATGATGACGACCGTCGCGAGTGCGAAGGAGATCACGGCGCGACGAAGTGACGGCTCGCGCGTTCCCGTGGCCGCCCCGTCAACGGGCTGAGCGTCGGGCACCGCACTCCCCGACATTTCGATCAGCGCACCGGCCATCTGCGTCACCTTGCTGTAGCGAAAGGCGGCGCTCGATGCGACGACATACGTGACCACAATGATCAATGACCCAACGCCGATACCCATCACGGAGGTCGTGGGTTGCAACAGCACCGTCGTGGCAGCCATGACGGTGAGAATGATCGCGATGCAGGCGTACAGCACATGACCGATCGCGGCTTTTCGAAATACCTCGGCACCGCCGGGTGCGAGGCTGATCATGCCGAGGATCAGCATGTTGGCCATACTGCTGCCGAACAGATCACCCACCGCCAGATCAATCGCATCCATCCGCACGGCCGCGAGGTCGGTCACGATTTCGGGCAGCGATGTGGCGAGGGCGAGAAAGACGGACCCCACCCAGAATCCACCCAGTTTCGTCTTCGCGGCAATGACATCGCCGCCGCGTGCGAGTACTGTGCCGGCCGTGATAATGATGATCGCCGCAACGACGAACCGAAGTCCGAGCTCGGACAGCGTCATGCGGCGCGCCCGGCTCTGTTACCGGACCAGACCCGCACGCCATCTTCGAGCGGAACGTCCACGATAAAAACGTTCGCGAACGGGCTGAGCCGAGGCACGGTTCGTGCTGCACATGTCATAGAGATCTCCCGGAGACGAGGAGCGGGCACGGGCGATACGCCAAGGTACGACACAAGACAAGCTACTGTCGAACCGAGCTCAGGAACTGGAGATCCTGCTCGAAGTTCTGGCCCAGCACGACGCAGAATATGTGCGCGCCATCGCGCATGTTCGATGTGTTCGGCAACGCCCTCGATGGTGAGCCGGCGCCGACCGATATCCACTGGCGCTCGGTGCATCGCGACCCGCCGACCCTGCATCAGCGATCCATCACGCCCGATGTCTTCGAAACTGGCATCACGATGATTGGTGTGCTGGTGCCCCCTCCGCCGAACCGTACGGGCGGGACGTCGTCATGAGTAACAGCACGGACAGCTTACGCCGATGCCGTCATGCCGCACGTTGCGCCGCTCACCACGCCGCCGCTCATCTGAGGCGAGAGGGCGTGACGCCATGGTGTAGCTTCCGCAACCGACCCACCGAAGGCGCGGGCTACGAACCCGTGAGATACAACTCCTGCCGTTGGATGAAACGAGGTGTGGTCGCGTAGCCTTGGCCTGCGAAGGAACTGCCCGAAGGGCTAGGCGACACGACCGAAACGCTGCGCGCCTTCATGCGCGAGTAACTCGTGGTGGTCGATGCAATTTCTCTTTCGGCGCACGTAAGGCACTCATGTCTCTGGATCGCTGAATCCTGCGGTCTTCGACTCAGACTATGGAACCATCCGCTTCATGGGGGCGAAGCCACCGATCGTGAGAATGTCCGCCCCACTGATCGTGAAGGGAATGGCGGTTCCGGCTCGTGTCGAGAACCCCGACGTGCCGTTGGTGTCGAACCCCGCATCGCCATCGGGGCGGCAGGTGGCTGAGAGGTCGATGCGAAGGGTGCTGCCGCTCACCGTGTAGCAGCCACGCTCCACGCCCGCTCGATCTCCC
>JBBQAK010000195.1:0-7437 GCA_038316215.1 Gemmatimonadales bacterium
CTTGCCCCACCACGTGAGGATCACGAGCAAGTACAGCGGCGTGACATACGTCATGATGAACTTGAAGATCTTCGGGATCTGGATGTCCGCGCCCATGTGGATCGACTTCCACGCATTCTCGGGCTTGAAGATCCAGACGAAGATGATCACTTCCGTAATCGCCACGAGGACGAGGCCGAAAGTGCCGACCCAATAGTCCCACTCGTCCAGGAAGCCGTGCCCCAGCCAGTGCACGTGCAGCAGACCGATCGCAAAGCAAATCGCCCCAAGCGACCATGCCACCTTCTCGCGGGCAATACCGAATTCTTCGCGGAAGAACGCCGTGATCGGCGTGAGCATCGAGACCGACGACGTGACGCCGGCAAAGAAGAGCAGGCCGAACCACATAACGCCCAGCAGGTTGCCGATGGGCAGCGTCTTGTCGATCTGTTGGAACACCACCGGCATCGTGGCGAATCCGAGATCGAATGACCCCCCCTGCGCGATCTGCATGGCTCCGGCCACGCCGAAGAACGTCACGGCCGCAGGAATCGCGATAGAACCACCAAGCACCACTTCGGCGGTCTCGTTCGTGGCGGCGGTCGCAATGCCGTTCAGCGCGATATCGTCTTTAGTCGAAAGATATGACGCGTACGCCTGCAGCGAGCCCATACCGACCGACAGCGTGAAGAAGATCTGTCCGGCGGCGGCCAGCCAGATACCCGGTGAACCGAGCCGCGAGAAGTCCGGATTGTAAATGAACTCGAGACCCTGCGCCGGCGTGGTGCCAACGCCGGGCTGCGCCGGCATCGTGAGAACGACACCCGCGAGCACGATGGCAAACAAGAACAAAATCGGCATGCCGATCTTCGCCAGCTTCTCGATGCCGCCCGAGATGCCTTTCGACAGCACAAAGATGTTGATGAACATCGTGAACGCGAAGAAGCCGTACGTGGTGTACTCGTGGTGGTACACCTTGGCCCCCTCGGGAGCGACGCTCTGGAAGGAGCGCAGATAGCCGATCATTCCTTCCTGGGTCGTGATACCCCAGTAGTCCTTGGTCGCCGAGAAAATCGCGAAGGCCAGTGTCCAGCTTTCGATGTACGTGTAGTAGATCATGACGCCGAGCGGCACGACCATGCCCACCACGCCGAAGTACTTGGCCGCAGGGTGCTTCCACAGCGCGGCGAACATGCCGGGCAGGTGTCCCTTGCGGTACCGCCCGCCGTTGCGGCCGACGCCCCACTCGATCCACATAAGTGGTATGCCGAGCAGCAGCAGGGCGATGAAGTACGCGATCATGTACGAGCCGCCACCGTTGGCGGCAGCCTGACGCGGGAAGCGCAGGAAGTTGCCGAGACCGACCGCATTTCCCGCCATAGCGAGAATGAGACCGATACGACTACCCCAAGCTTCGTTCGAGCCGGAGTTGGACGAGGACAAGCGTGCTCCGATTGGTGGGAACGGGAGACGGACAGCGGGTAGGCGGTTCGGGCCGCCCTGCGCAGCCCGTAACGTTTCCGCTCAGACCCGCGGATGTCCAGTGGTACAACGTGATTGACCCGAGTGTGGGCGAAATCCCCATGCCAGACCGCGCCGTCGAGTCACCGTCCGCCGAACGCTTTTGCGGGGACGGTCCGGAGATACCTGAGCGTCGCCGCCATCTCGACGGGTGTCATCATCGCCGTGTAGCGCCACGGCATGTCTGGTCTGACGGTACTGCCGTCCGGTCGGATCCCGGTGCGCAGTATGGTCTCGAGTTCCACATCGGAATAGCGCCCAATACCACTCGGGGTGAGATTCGCCGCCGGTGGCGCGTCCGGCGGCATCCCCGGGATCGGGCCGCCACTCAGTCCCGGGCCGTGACATCCCGTGCATCCACCGGCGTTCGCCACGTACTCGCCGTACGCGACGCTCGTGTCGGGATCGATCGTGGCCGGTGGGCGCCGCGTGTGATCGACTTTCTCGGCCGCGTACAACGGTAGTTGGTTCGTGGCCACCAGCGCGCGCCCAATGGGGCGCAGCACTGTCGTCCCGGGGGTGCGGTCGACCGCTGGTTGACTACGGAGGTATGAGATAATCGCGCCCACGTCGGCATCCGACATGAACTGATAATCCTCGGAGGGCATAATGATCACGCTGCGGCCGTCGCGCTTCACGCCATGGCGAATCACACGAGCCAATTCCGCGTCGCCGTAGGCCGCGAGTACGCCGCCCTGACCCGTAGTAATGTTGGCCGCGATCACCACGCCGAGTAGGGGGTCGTCGAGCATCGTCCGGCCACCCAAATCTTCAGAGTGGCATTCCACGCACATGGCGATCGCGAAGGTGAGATGCTTGCCGCGCGCGATCGTTGCCGAATCGAGCGAGACCGGCACCTCGGTCGTTGCGATATCGTATGTTCGGCTGGCCTTGCTGGCGCTGGAGGCGTAGACGAAGCCAGCGAATGCGGCCACCAGCACCACGACCGTTCCCGAGCCATACCCCAGTCTGCGCGTCCAGCTGCCCATGGTTCCTCCTGTCTCCTGTTATCGCCGAACGACCACTCCGTTTTTCATGACAAGCCGTACAGCACGGAGCGCACGGATATTTAGGCTGGGGTCGCCAGTGACCGCGACCAGGTCGGCCAGGAATCCCGGGGCCACACGGCCAAACTCATTCTCACGATGCATGATGCGGGCGTTCACGCTGGTCGCGGCCCGAAGGGCGGCGAGCGGTGACATGCCGTATTCAACCATGAGTTCGAGCTCGAGCGCGTTCGTCCCGTGCGTGAAGACGCCCACGTCGCTGCCGTTGCAGATCGTCACCCCCGATGCCAACGCCGCCGTGAACATCGCCTTCTTCTGCACGATGCCGGCCGGATCCGGGTCGACACCCTTCTTCCATCCGCGATAGCGGGTGGTGCTTTCCGTGGCCGACAACGTGGGGCAAAACGCGACGTTGTGCTGCTTCATCAGCGCAAAGACTTCGGGCGTCGCCATGTCGCCATGCTCGATGTCTTCCACGCCGGCCATGATCGCACGCGTCATGCCTTCCACGGTGCTCGCATGCGCCACGACCGGCCGGCCGCTCGACGTCGACGTCCGCACGATCGCCGCCCATTCTTCGGTCGTAAACGTGGGGCGCGCCTCACCACGCGGTCCCCAACGATAGTCGGCGTAGATTTTAATCCAGTCCGCGCCGTGTCCGATCTGATCGCGCACGACACGCGTGACGCCGTCGATCCCATCGGCTTCCTCGGCGCCCTGCGGCACGCCGATCTCCGCGCCGAATCCCTTCGGGCCATAGGAACCGGTCGCCACGATGGCCTTGGTCGTCACGAACAAGCGCGGACCGGGAATGATCCCTTGGTCCACGGCTTCCTTGAGGCCGACGTCCGCGTAGTCCGCACCTTCCGTACCGAGATCGCGTAACACGGTAAAGCCCGCGTCGAGCGTGGCCTTCAAGTGATTCACCGCGCGCGCCGTGCGCAGCGCCAGCGATTCCCGAAGCACCTGATCGTTCCAGGGCGTCTCGTCGTACGGATGCAACAACACGTGACTGTGCAGGTCGCTCATCCCCGGCATCAGTGTGGTGCCAGGCAAGGCAATACGCTCGACATCGCCCGGCACGGCCACGCTCGCTGCCGGCCCGACGGCCGAGATCCGCGCGCCGCGTACCAGCACCACCCACCCGCGCTGCGGGGCATCGCTCACACCATCGAACACGGCGTCAGGCACCAGCAAAATGGGCTTCGAGGCCGACGCGGCGGCGGTGGCCGTCTGCGCCGACGCGGTGTGCGCTAGCAGCACCGACGCGCCGAGCGAGAGCGAGAACGATCGTGCGACCCGCGTTAAACGAATTCCATGAAACATCACGATTTCCGGACGGTGGCGTATTCGCCAGTAGAGAGCGCAGCAGGCACGAGTCCGGACACACCACCGGACACGACGAACGCCATCGCGTCGGCGCTCGCGACATCGAGCGCGCGCACACGGGTCGCCAGCACGAGATGCAGCTGGCCGGAAAAATTGTAGGAATGCGGGCAATACACGGCGACGTACTCGGACATGCCGAGGTGGGCGAGTGATTCTTGTGTCACGAACCCCACTAGGCGCACGCCGCCGTCTGGCGAGAGGTCCACCGACACCGGCTTGTCGAAGCGACGCTTCTCGCCCACGAAGGCGTTCAGCAGGTCCTTGGTGGATCCGTACAAGAGGCGGACAAACGGGAGGCGCCCCAGCAGCCCCTCCAGCGCACTCACCGCCGACCGCGTAAGGAGGTTGGATCCGAGGAATCCGACCACGGTGATCAGCGCGATCGTTGCCATAAATCCAACGCCTGGAATGGGCAGGCCCAGCCAGCCGTCCACATTCGTGAACACCAGCCAGCAGACCCACACCGTCACGAACAGTGGGGCCAGCAGCACAAGTCCGCGCGCAAAGTAGCCGAGCAACCGTCTCATCGAATTCCTCACGCGGTCGAAGCCGCGCCGTTAAGCTTTTCCCCAACAGGTCCCGGTCCAAGTTGGGGCTCCGTGCCCCGAACGACCAGCCCGTCTCACGTCTCGCACCCCTTAGCTGATGCGATCGCCAGTGAATCGTTCCTCCCTTGCCACACGCGCGGGATCGGCTTCCGCACTCATCGTCGGCCTCGTCGGCGCGTCCATGCTCGAAGCACAGTCGGCGACCTCGGGCCAGGCACCTGTACCGGCCAATCCCTATACCAACGTGTCGCGCTGGACGCCACCGCCCCTTCCCGCCGGCAAGCAGCGCATTACGCAGGACACCTACGACGAGTGGCGCACGATTTCGGGCTCCTCACTGTCCAACGACGGCAAGTGGGTGGCGTATACGCTGAGCCCGGTGGTGGGCGAAGGCGAAATCGTCGTGCGCGCCACCGCAGCGGCCACGGAATATCGGGCTCCGCGCGGCTTCACAGGCCGCCCGCAGTTGCAGCCGGCCGCCGACTCAGCGGCGCAATTCTCCGCCCAGCCCGCCCAGTTCAGCGCGGACGGGCGGTTCGTCGCGTACACGGTGTACGCGTCGCGCGCCGAGGTTGAGCGCGCCCGTGCTCGGCGCGGCACGCCGGCGCCCCGGAACGGCCTCGGCATCTTGAACGTGGGCGACGGCACCGTCACGCGTGTCGCCGGTGTGCGCTCGTATCGCCTCGCCCGAAACGGCGGTCGGTTCCTCGCGTACCTGCTCGAAGACACCGCGGCGGCGCCCCGCAACGGTGCCGGCGCCCCGCCGGTTGCACCGCTCGCGCCAGGTGCACCTGTGGCGCCGCGTCGCGAGAACGGCGTGACGCTCGTACTCCGCGATCTCGCCGCCGGTACTGAGCAGCGGATCGAAGGCGTCACGGCGTTTGCCTTCGACGACGATGAGAAGTGGCTTGGCTATACGGTGACCACGCGCGACGGGGCCGGGAACGGCGCTTTTGTGCGTGCCCTCGCCTCGGGCACGGTTACGCCGATCCTCAGCGGCCAGGCCACGTATCGTGGCATGACGTTCGATCGGAAGGGCACGCAGGTTGCGCTGATTGCCGACCTCGGGGACTCCACGCCGAAGCCAAAGATGGCGGTCTATCACGCGTCCCTCGCGCCCGCCAAGGGCAAGCCGATCACGGCGCGCAGAATCGTTGCCGCGACCGAAGTACCGGCGGGTATGCTGATCGCCGAACGGGGGGCGCTCAGCTTCACGCGTGAAGGCAACGGCGTGATCTTCTCGCTCGCCAATGCGCCGATGGACTCGATCCCGGCCGATTCGCTGCTCGACAAGGCCGGCTACGACCTCTGGCACTGGAAGGACACGCAGATCCAGCCACAGCAGCGGATCAGCGCCAATCGCGACCGCAATCGTACGTACACCGCGCTCTATACCATTGCCAGCGGGAAGTGGACGCAGCTCGCCAATGACAGTCTCCGTGTCACCGTGAGCAGCGACGGACGTCGTGTGCTTGGCATCAATGCCGTGGAGTACGCGATTCCGCAGTTCTGGGGAGAAGGGGCCAGCGACGCGTATCTCATCGACCCGCTCACTGGAGCGCGTACGCTCATCGCCAAGGGGCTCGATGGCAACGCGCAGCTCTCGCCCGGCGGCAACTACGTGACGTGGTTCGAGAACGGGCAGTGGGTCTCGTACGCGATTGCGACGGGCAAGAAGTCGGTGCTCACCGACAAGCTGCCGGTGAAGTTCCAGGATGAGGAGTTCGATTCGCCAGACATTCCGCCGCCCTATGGACTGGGCGGCTGGAGCACCGCGGATAAGCGCGTGCTGGTGTACGATCGCTTCGACATCTGGGAAATGGATCCCGCGGGCGTGGCCGCACCGAAGAATCTCACCGACGGTGAGTGACGTCGCACGGGGATGACGTTTCGCATCCTCGATCTCGACCGCGAGGATCCGTTCCTCGATGCCACGACGCCGCTGCTGTTGCGCGCCGTTGACTCGCTGACGAAGGCGTCCGGCTTCTGGCATGATCGGATCGGCGTCGACGGGAAGCCTGAAAAGATCGTCATGGCCGATCGTAATCTGAACGGACTGCAGAAGGCGCGGAACGCCGAACAGTATCTGCTCACGCAGAGTACGTACCGCGACTTTCCCGATCTGTATACGGGGACGACGATCGCCAGCACCACCAGGATCTCCAACGCCAATCCGCAGGACACGCAATATCCGCGTGGCACCGTCGAACTCGTTTCGTGGCTGAACGGCGACGGTATCCCGCTGCGCGGCCTGCTCTACAAGCCAGAGAATTTCGATCCGTCGAAGCGGTACCCGATGGTCGTGTATTTCTACGAAAAGCTCACTGACGGCCTGCATAACTACGTCGCGCCCTCGGGACGCAATACGGTCAATCCGCTCGTCTACAACAGCCTCGGATACATCGTATTCCAGCCGGACATCGTGTATACCGACGGACAGCCGGGCCCGAGCGCGGCCAAGTCGATCATTCCCGGTGTGCAGTCACTGATCGCCAAGGGATTCGTCGATCCCAAGCGGGTGGGCATCACGGGGCAGTCGTGGGGCGGCTACCAGTCGGCGTATCTGATCACGGTGACAAACATGTTCGCCGCGGCGGTGCCGAATGCGACGGTCGTCAACATGACGAGCGCGTACGGCGGCATCCGCTGGCAGACGGGTCTCGCGCGCGCGTTCCAGTACGAGCATACGCAGAGCCGCATCGGTGGATCGCTGTGGCAGTATCCGGAGCGTTTCGTGGAGAACTCGCCGCTGTTCAAGCTGGATCGCGTCACGACGCCGGTGCTATTCATGGCCAACGACAACGACGGCTCGGTACCGTGGTATCAAGGCATCGAGTTCTACGTCGCCATGCGCCGCCTGCAGAAGGAAGCGTACATGGTGGTCTACAACGGCGATGAGCACAATCCGACCAAGCGGGCCAATCAAAAGGACATCGACAAGAAGATGATCGAGTTCTTCGCGGTGAAACTTCAGGGGGCCGAGCCCCCGTCGT
>JBBQAK010000049.1:0-13619 GCA_038316215.1 Gemmatimonadales bacterium
CTACAGGGCCTGGAGACGTTGCCGCTGCGTATCCGTCAGCACAGTGCGAATGCGCTCAAGGTCGCGGAGTTTCTGCAGTCGCACCCGTCGGTATCGTGGGTGCGCTACCCTGGCCTTGCCTCGCATCCGACGCACCGCCAAGCGGTCGCCCATCTCAAGGGCGGCTTCGGCGGTGTGCTCACCTTCGGGGTGCGCGGCGGTGAGGCGGCCGCACGACGCTTCATCGTGGAAGCCAAGCTGTTCTCGTTGCTGGCCAACGTGGGTGATGCCAAGAGCTTGGTGATTCATCCGTGGACGACGACCCACGAGCAGCTGGGCGAGAACGAGCGGCGCGCGGCCGGTGTCACGCCCGACCTCGTGCGCCTCTCGATCGGCCTCGAAGATGCCGATGACCTGATAGCCGATCTCGATCGTGCGCTGGCAGCGGCCGTCGCCGTCGACGCCGGCCGGACCATTACCGCTGGCGCGCAGCGGAGCGAGCACGCCGCATGAGCACCCTGCCCACGAGCCTCTTGGTCGGCCGCGCCGCCGCGCGCGTCGCGCGGTCGTCCGTTCCGTCACGTGCAACGAGCGACGTCACGAATAGCGGCACGGCCGCGACATGGCCGACGCGCGACGAGACGATCACCCTTTACGATGTAGTACTGGAGCGCGGCGACCACGTCGAGCACGTTGACGTGCACTATCGGCTTGAGGGTACTCTCAATGCCGCGCGCGATAACGTGGTGCTGGTCGTTCATGCGCTGACCGGTACGACGCACGCGAGTGACTGGTGGAAGGGCGTGATCGGTACCAACGCCGCGATCGATCCCACGCGCCATGCCGTGCTCTGTGCGAATCTCCTGGGCGGCTGCGACGGCACGACCGGACCGAGCAACGACACCCCCGATGCGCTGCCGCCCTTCAGCACCCGCGATCAAGCGGCGCTGCTGGCGCGACTGCTCGACGCCCTCGGCGTCGACGCGCCGCTGCTGGTGTGTGGCGGTTCGCTGGGCGGCATGGTGACGCTGGAGTTCGCGGCGAGCTTCCCCGCGCGCGTGCGGTCGGCCGTGGTGCTGGCGGCTCCGGCGGCGCAAACCGCACAAGGCATCGCATGGAATGCGATCATGCGGCGCGCGATCGCGCTCGGTGGTGCGCGCGAGGGACTTGCCTTGGCGCGCATGATCGGCATGCTCAGCTACCGCACGCCCGAAGGCCTCGAGCGGCGCTTCGGACGGTCGCGCGGTCAACATGACACGTTCCGGGTGAGGGACTGGCTCGAGGTGCACGGTGAAAAACTGGTCGCGCGCTTTGATGCGACGAGCTACGGCGCACTGATTGATGCGATGGACGAGCATGATGTTGGACGTGATCGCGGTGGACTCTCGGCGGCACTGGCACCTGTTGGAGACCGGCTGATCGGCGTAGGTATTCCTGGTGACTTACTGTATCCCGCCGAGTGTGTGCGCGAATGGACGACGGCAGCAAAGGCCACGTACGTAGCACTGCCGTCGGTGCACGGACATGATGCCTTTTTGCTGGAAGTGGAGCGCGTGTCGGCGGTGATTGCGAAGGCGGTTCGCGAGTCGGAGTTGCGCGCTGCAGCTGACGCACCGGCCGCCGTCGATACAACGACGCCAATCGTGACGGCGACGACTCCGCGTGTGCGTCCCCTGCGCATTGCGCTCGCGGGCTGCGGTCACGTCGGTGGAAGTCTGCTCGAACTGTTCTGTGAACGCGCGCAGCGGCATGGCGGACCGCAGCATGTAGACGCACAGCCGATTCACGTGACGCGCGTACTGGTGCGTGAGGCCGAACGTCCGCGCCCCGCCCTTGCGCAGGCGATCGCGCGTGGCATCGCTGCACCAGATGCCTGCATCACCGACCCGTCGCGGTTGCTCAATGATGACATCGACGTGCTGGTGGAAGCGATCGGTGGCACGACGACGGCGCGCACGTTGGTGGAAACGGCACTGCAACGTGGCATCCGCGTGGTGACCGCGAACAAGGCGTTGCTTGGCGAGCGTGGGGCGGCGCTCGCTACGCTGGCCCGCATCACCAACGCGCGCCTAGAGTTTGAAGGTGCGGTGTGCGGGGCGATTCCGATCGTCCGCTGCATCCGCAGCGGCGCGGCGGGCGTGGGCATCACCAAGGTGAGCGGGATTCTGAACGGCACGAGTAACTACGTGCTGGAGAAGGTCGCCGATGGCGCCTCGCTGGCCGAGGCCGTCGCCGCCGCGCAACGACTGGGCTACGCGGAAGCAGATCCCACGCGCGACCTCTCTGGCCAAGACGCGGAAGACAAGCTGCGCATTCTGGCGTGGATGTGCTTCGGCGTGGACCCGGCCACGCTCACGGTGACGCGCCGCGGCATCGATGCGGAGACGGCCGCGTGGGCCACCCGCGTGGCACTCGAAGGCGATCGTGTGAAACTGATTGCGAGTTGTGCGAGAGAAGGCGACGAGTTCGTGGCGCGCATTCTCCCCACGCGTGTGACGAGCGACGACCCGTGGGCTCGGGTCTCAGGTCCGTTCAATCGCATCGTGGTAGAGAGTGAAACGGCAGGGTCGCTGGTGTTTCAGGGACCGGGTGCCGGCGGACGTGCGACGGCAGGCGCGGTGCTGGCGGATATCTTAGCGCGCTAGCGCGTTTCCTCCACCATCATATCAGCGACGCGGCTCCCCGACCGACACGTCGAAGGCCGCCGTCTCCACCGCGCCGTGGCGTCGCACCTGCACGAACACGCGATAGGCGCCGACGCTGGGGAACGCGAACGGAAACGACAACGCGCTCACCCCCACCATGTGCATCGCATGGGCACTGTCCGACATGGCCGAATTACTCGCTTCGGCGCTCGCCATCACGCCGGCGATCTGCGCGCTGTCGAGCAACGCGGTATCGCCACGCTCGCGCCGCATGAGCTGCGCTTGCGCCGTCATGCTCGCGGTGCCCATGGGATGCAGATGCATAAACACGCCGGCATCGCGACGCAGCACCATCGCGTGTCCACCCATACCCATGTACGGCATCAGCGTCGATGGTGAGCCGTCGGCGTTGGTCACGGTCGCGACCAGTCGGAGATCACGCCCAACGTCCGCACGCGCATCGGCCGTGAGCACGATCATGCCACCGCTCGCCAATCGGTACGCCGCACCCAGCGCGACTGGTGCGACGGCGCTCCATGCGTCGTCGGTGTCGAGCGCCGGTACGACGGCGGAGCTGACCACGACTGGTGCGGCGCCGTCTTCGCCGGGCACCACCGGCGCCACGGGTATGTCGATTGTATCCACCAGCGTGCGCTGGGCGCCGTTCTGAAACAGCAGGTCTCCGAACAGGTAGTAGCGGCCAGCGGTGCCCGCTGGGACGCGCGTCACGAACGTGTAGGCATGCACACGCAGCGGGTGCAGATGAGCCAGCGCACTCACTGTTTCCGCGCCGTCGGCACGAATGAGAAACAGGTGCATCAGTTTGCCATGGTCAGGCATCAGCGCCGCGAAGCGATTGGTGAGCCACAGCGAATCCGTGATCGCCATGGTGAGCACGCGCTCGGCGTCCACCAATCGCACCGCGGCCTGCATGGCAATCGGTTTCAGCAAACGACGCTGGTATGCGCGTTCCTCCACGTCCCACCACTTCGACCCACCAAAGAGCGCGAGGGCCAAGAGCGCCGCTCCCGATGCCATGGCGATGCGTGCCCCGCGCACGCGCGCTGGTGTCGGCAGCTGGCCGGGTTGCACCGGCCCTTCGCGCACGGCGGCGCCAATGATCGTGAGCATGCCCGCCACCAGCAGCGTGCCAAGCGCAACGAGCACCGCGCCCATACCGCGCTCCATACCCAGTGTGCGCGTCGCACTCGTTTGCATCGGCACCACCACGGTACCACCGCCCGCCGGCCCTTCGACCGCGACATACACCGAGTAAACGCTGGCGGTCATGATCCACAGGTCGTGCGCCCACACCCCGGGATCGCCCGGCACCACCGCGGCCTCTTCGGCCGGCGGCGCACCTTTGGTGCCCACGTTCCACTGTGCAGCGCGCACCGTCACGCGGGTTGGCGTGCCACTCAGCACACGTACGGTGATCGGCACCTGCGCTGGTACGACGCCCGGGGGATTGATCAGCACACGCACCGGATAGCCCCCTGCCTGCCCTTCGAAGACCACCTGATTGGTGCCGATGTGCGCGGTCAGCAGCACACAGGCCAGCATAGCACAGCCCAGCACGGCGAGGCGCGTACCAAGGCGCGACAACACGCCACCGAGGCGTCGCTGAGGAGCGGCCGTCACCGTCGCACCGAGCGAAGCCAGTTGCCCCAGGCAAGCCCCGTGCGCGCCGACAACACCGCCAGTACAGCAGCAATCCCGAACGCGCGTACTGTTTGCATGGTTGGCTCTTCCGCAAACTGACGCAGGGACCGCAGCCAGTCGGGCGGCATCATATACGGAATGTTGTCCGTGTTGAAGAACCAATTTCGCGATGCGTCGCTCACGAGAAAGTTGGCGAATGGCCACTGGGTGGCCGTGTGCACGGCGAGGAAGAGAACACCGAGCGCCGCCGCCTGCAGCCAGACACTACGCTGCCGTATGCGCGGCATGAGCAGGTCGATACAGATCGCGGGCGCCAGCAGCAACAACGGGAAGTCCAACGACACCATGTGCGTAACCGCCGTGCGGATCGGTCCGAGTTTGGGTGACCCTTCGAACAGCGGCAACACCCACAGCTGCACGCACATCACCAGCGTGTACACAAGCGCGGTGGCAGTAGCACCGAAGCGCAGGCGCGTGCTGCGGGCCGCCGCGACCAACGCAAACGGAAACACGAGCGACGAGACCACATAGAAGCTGCCAAGGTGCATCGCTTCGCGATCATGATACTCCGTCGTGAAGATCGACAGCATGGCGAGCACCAATCCGCCGGCGTACGCCACGATGTACGGTGCCACTCCGCTCGTCTCCGCAAACGCTGCATCGGAGCCGGTAGCAGAGCCGGTAGCAGAGCCTGTAGCAGAGCCTGTAGCGGCGCCGGTGCGATCCGCCTCACGCCCCTGCTCCGCCACCGCCATGATCAGCGCGCCACCAAGAATCGTGATGAATCCGAGGGCCAGCAGCGCGTGCGGCGGACTGATGATTTTGACATCGAGGCCGTAGGCCGCATGCCACCAGTCATCGAAGGGCGCGGAGGTCAGCATCGCGACCGCCCCCCAGATGCACAGCCAACCGCCCAACGGGCCATGAAACAGGCGCCACACGGTCACGCCGTCGGCAGGCGCGTGCTTTGCAAAAAACGAGCGCCGTACGACCTCGAAGCCGCAGGCCAGACCGGCCACCGCGCCGCCCGTATATATGGCCAAGTGGGCCGGCGTCCAGAACGTGTCACGGCCAATCGTCATGTGCCATGAGATGTCCCAGATCAGCCCCACGATCACGCTGGTCGCGGCGAACACCACCGCCGCGAGTTGCCATGGTACCGCCGACGCCCGCGCGTGCGACGCAACCTTTGTACGGTCGCCGCTCGCGGTCAGGAGAGATGCCGAATCCATATTCGTGTCCGTTATCGAGGAGCGCGAATCCCACGCGCTTGTAGCAGCGCGCGCACGGAATCGCGTGGCAGTGGGTTCACCCGACCGGCTCGCGTCGACACCGGTGTGGCCATCAGTAAGGCGTCGTACAGGGCTTCTTCGGTGGCTTCCGTTACGGCTTGAAACAGCGCAGACATGGCATCGTTCCCCAGCTCGTCGTTGGTCGACAGTGCCGCATCGGGCGAACGGCGCACCCTCGGTGACGTCGAGAAGGCGATCACGTAATCGCCGGACCCGTTGGAGGCGCTCGATCCTGTGCGTGCGAGTCCCATGACCGCACGGGCCCCCAATCGTTCCAGATTGCGCGACAGAATCGGGGCGTCGGTCGCGATCACGATCATACACGAACCATCACCCCGCTCGGCGCCAAGGTCGCCCGGCGGACTGCCTGCCGCGCGCTCCACGTCTCGCTGAAAGGCATAACGGCCCAACAACTGCCCGACCGGCACGCCGGCCATCTGCAGCACCCCGCCGTAATTGCCTTGGACGATCACGCCTACCGTGTATCCGCCGAGCGAGGCGGGGAGTTTCCGCGACGACGTCCCGATGCCACCCTTCCAACCGAACATCACCGTGCCGTGTCCCGCACCCACACTGCCTTCGGTCACCCGGCCCGTGTCGGCGGTGGCCAGCGCGCGGTTCACGGCGGCGGCGATCCCCGGCCGCGAGCGGGTCGCGTTCAACTGCCCGTCGTTCGTTTCGCCGACCACCGGATTGATCGACCGCACGTTCGCGTTCTCCGGCTTCGCCAACATGTACTGCGCGAGCGCGTCGCCCGCCTGCCAGATGCACAGCGTGCAGGTGAGCAGGATCGGCGTTTCGAGCTCGCCGAGTTCTCGCAGTTGCGTCACGCCTAGCAGCTTGCCGAAGCCGTTACCGACGTGCAGCGCGGCCGGTACGCGATCGCGATATAGGTCGCCCCCATGCGGGATGATGGCGGTGACCCCGGTCCGGATCGAGTCGCCGAGCGTCACCGTTTCGTGTCCCACGCGCACGCCGGCCACATCGGTGATCGCGTTATTGGCGCCCGGCGTGAAGATGCCCGGAGCCAGCCCCATCGCGCGGGCCCGCTGCGGCGGCGCCGTCTGGGCGCCGAGAGGCGCGCTGACCGCGAGGATGACGAGGCCGAGTGTCACGAAACCGGCGCGCGTGCGAATGTGCCAACCAGAAGACTGAAGCATCGGAGTCATGACGGCGGACTGACGTGGAGGACGGTGATCCCTGCATATTGCGCTGATGTCGCTTCGCCCGCTCTACGGACATGCCGCGCTGCGGCATCGGCTCACGGCGGCGGCCGCCGATGACCGGCTGCCGGCCAGCATCATGCTGCAAGGTCACCGCGGTGTCGGCAAGCAGCGCCTCGGCCTTTGGCTTGGACAGTACCTGCTCTGTGGGCGGGCACTCATCGAGCGACTGGACGAACCGTGCGGCCAGTGCCAGCACTGCCGGTACGCCGAGCGCGGCGTGCACCCCGACCTCCACTGGTACTTTCCGCGCCCCCGCCCGAAAGAGATCGACGCGTCTCTCGAAGAGATCAAGGCCGACTTCGACGAGGTGATCGCCGAACGCATGGAGGCGGAAGGCCTCTGGGTGCCGTCGCTGGGCACCGACGGCCTGCACGTGGCGACGATGCGCGCGCTGGTCCGTCAGGCCTCGCTGCGGCCGGCGATGGCGCGCCGGGCGGTATTCGTGGTGGGCGACGCCGAACGGATGGTCACGCAAGCTGGCGGCGATCGCGGGGCCAACGCCTTTCTCAAGTTGCTCGAGGAGCCGCCGCCCGACACGACGATTATCCTGACCACCAGCGAACCCGGCAACCTCTTGCCGACCATCAGGTCGCGGGTGGTCACGATTCGCGTCCCAACGCTTGGTCGCGTCGACATCGAGGCGTTCCTCGGCGACGCGGTGGTGGCGCGGAAGCTCGCCCGCGTGCCGCGCGATCAAGCGCTAGCGCGGATGAACGGCGCGCCCGGCGAGCTGTTCGCGGGCGAATCAATGGGGACGGCCTTCACCGCGGCCAAGCGCATTCTCGACGCCGCCCTGCAGCCGTCCACGCCGGACGGTGTCGCCGAACGGGTCAAGGCCGCAGCGCGTCAGGGTGTCGCCGGCGCGCGTGGTTCGTTCACCGATACTCTGGAGGCGCTTACGCATCTGTTGCACGCACGCGCCAAACAGATGGTCGATGTCGGACGTGAGACCGACGCGCGACGCACGGCATCGGCCGTAGTGATTGTTGAATTCGCAAAGGCCAAAGCGCAGGGGAATGTGAGCCCGCAACTACTCGGCGCGTCTCTGCTCGCCTCCCTTCATCGGACCCTCCGCCCGTGACTCCAGACAAGCCGGACGTGCCCGGGCGCGAGTTTTCGCACCTGGATGCGGCAGGAAATTTCACCATGGTCGATGTCGCCGAGAAGCCGATATCGGTCCGTTCAGCGCTGGCCAGTGGCTCGATTCGAATGGAGGTGAGCACACTTAAAGCCATACGGGACAACACATTAAAGAAAGGCGATGTGATTCCAGTTGCACGACTGGCCGGAATCCAGGCCGCCAAGCGGACTGCCGACCTCATCCCGCTCTGCCACCCGCTCCCTTTGTCGGGCATCGATGTCCGGGTTAACGTTGATGAGTCCCTGCCCGGTCTTCGGGTGGAGGGATTTGTCAGAACCACCGCTCAGACTGGGGTGGAGATGGAAGCGTTGACTGCAGTCTCCGTGTCATTGTTAACGATCTACGACATGGCGAAGGCAATCGACCGGACGATGGTGATCTCTGAGATCGTGCTGCGCGAAAAGCGCGGCGGCACGAAGGGGGATTTCACCAGAGGTCCGTAACTGTCCTGCTGATCAAGAGGTGTCATGGCCGATTCGACCGATAAAGTACCAAACCGCGACGCGGTGGCTCGCCGACGACGGATGCATCGTCGTCATGCAAAGCGTCGTTTGATGAATGTGTTCGTCGCAGCAACCGTCGTGTTCACGCTGGCGGTGATGGTCACCCCAGACGTACCCACGCGGGTGGTGGTGCCGACGGTTTCCGGTACGGGCATGACGACGACGTCGGCGGCAGTGTCCAGCGCCGCCAGTCTTCCGATCCAGCCGATCTGGCGGCCGGCCGGTGAAGTGCTCAAGCGCTCCAAGGCTGTCGTCGCGGCCCCGACGCTCCCCTTTGGCCTTGATCCAAAGGAGCGCGAACGTCGCGAGTCACTCAGTCGCCTGCATCGCATCTATACGTACAGTGCGAAGTATCGCATCAAGCCTGAACTCGCCCGCCGCATTTATGATGCGGCCACGACGGCGGGGATCGAACCGGAGTTGGGTTTCCGTCTGGTTCGCGTGGAAAGTGTTTTTGACACGCGTGCCGTCAGCTCAGCCGGGGCCTTGGGACTCACCCAGCTGATGCCTGGGACCGCCCGTGAGTTCGAGCCCAACGTGACGCGGGAGCAGTTGCTCGACCCCGACGTGAATCTCCGGATCGGCTTCAAGTACCTGCGTGGCCTGATTCGTGATTACAAGGGCGATCTCAAGCTGGCGCTCCTTGTGTACAACCGCGGTCCGGTGGCGGTGCAGCGGTCACTCAGCATGGGCTTGAGCCCAGCCAACGGCTACGAAAGCATCATTACCAAGGGGTACCGCGGGCGAGGATATCTGGATTAGCTGCGCAGTATCGGGTACGGAATAAGCAGTTGGGCGTTACTTCCTAGACGGCGTCTTCTTTTTTGAAGGCGCCGTCTTCTTTTTGGCGACAGGCTTCTTCTTCGCCGTGGCCTTCTTGGCCGTGGCCTTCTTGGCCGTGGCCTTCTTGGCCGTGGCCTTCTTGGCCGTGGCCTTCTTCGCGCTCGACGACGGGTTCGATGCCGTCTTCGTTCCACTGCTCACCCGGAGCGTCTGTCCGGCGATCACGCGTGTCCCCTTGATGCCGTTGAGCGACTTGAGACGGGTGACCGTGGTACCGTAGCGCTTGGCGATGGCGCCGAGCGACTCGCCACGCTTCACCACGTGAATGCCGCGCGAGCTCAGCGTAGTGGGCGACGAGCCCCCGTAGCGTTCGATACCGGGATCAGGGATCTCGCGGGCGAAGTCGATCGCGAGGTCGCTCGGAATCCGCAGCGACTGACCGGCCACGAGTCGACCTTTCTTGGTCGTCTTGATGGCCGGGTTAAACCACCGAAGCTGCTTCAGCGTGACGCCGTGTTCGCCGGCGAAGCCGGCTGGCGTGGCACTACTGCCGCTGACCGATGCCACGCGATACCCGCGCCGGTCGTCTTCAGGGATGCTATCGAGCGCGAGGCGTGTGCGATCGGCCAAGCCCACCGGTACCCGAGCCCAGATACTGGCGTCGGGCGGCGTGATACCGCGGAGCACCGCGGGGTTGAGATCCCGCACCTCCGCCTTCGTGGCGCCGCTGGCGGCGGCGATACGTGCGAGGCTCGTGCCGGGGGTGACCAACACCGAGTCATAGCCGTACAGCGGCAGCGAATCGATCACGAGTCCATAACGCGCTGGCATCTTGGCCACGAGCGCCGCCGCGATGATCTGCGGCACATAGTTCTTGGTCTCGGCACGCAAATAGTCTTGCTCGGCCAGCGCAAAGAACCGGTCCTCGCCCTCGGCGCCATCCATCTCACTGGCGAAGCGCGTGAGTCCGCGCGCCACACGGCCAGGGCCGCCGTTGTACGCGGCGGCCGCCAGATAGAGCGAGCCGAATTGCTTCTGGAGAGCGCTCAGGAAGCGGATGGCGCCGTCGGTGGAGCGGGCCGGGTCACGGCGTTCGTCCATCCACCAATCCACCCGCATCCCGACGTCGCGGGCCGTACCGCTCATGAACTGCCACATGCCGACCGCCGCCGCTCGCGAGTAGGCGTGCGGATCGTAGCCGCTTTCGATGAGCGCCAGATAGGTGAGGTCTTCCGGCATCCCACTCGCCCGAAGTTTGGCCCGGATCATCGACTCGTAGCGCGTCCCTCTCGAGAGACGAGCCAAGAACCGTTCCTTGGCGCTGTTCGAGAAGAGCCCGACGTAGTGTTCAACCCGATCGTGCGTCTCGTATGACCGCACGTCGATGTCCCAGATCGGATCGTCGACCGCACCGGTGGCGTCGACAGGACGCAGCACCGCGCTATCCCCGAACACGGAGACCACGGTGCTCACCACTTCATCGGGTGTCGCGCGATCGGCCAGTGGCGCCGTCGGTGCGACCGTTGTGCGGACCGGCATGACCGGCGCCGCGGCGGGCGCCGGCGAGGTGACCGGAGCGAACGATCCGGTACGGCCGCACGCTCCGGTCACAAGCAACAGCAGGACCGGAGCGGAATGGAGGGGAAGTTTCACGCGGGGGAACCTAACGGGAACCGGATCGAATGGGTGGCCGGTCGGACCCCTCGCCGCACGTGACGTTCCGTCAGCCTCGTGACGTTTAGGCGACGGACGGCAACTGTTCGAGCAAAGACGACGACAGCCGGTTGGCCGCATGCAGCGCTGCGCGCGCCGTAGCCACCAATTGATCGTCCTCGACGATCGCTGCCCCAACGATACGCGTCACATCGCCTCTGTGCTGCGCGAAAACGGCCACCATCATCACGATGGTGTCAAACGCGCGCACCGGCTTGACGCCGATCAACTCAAAGGTCAGCGCACCGCCGGTGGCCTTCGAAATGGCCTGCAGCGTCGCGAGCGCGGCCAGACGGAGATCGCCGCCCGGACAGGCGGTGCCCTCTTCGCGGCACACGATCCGCTGGGATTCGGCGGGTCCCTCAAACTCCACCGAGACACGCGACGTCGCGACGGGCCCGCGCTCGAGCCGGCAGCTCAACAGCCGCAGGCGCTGGGCCGCTGCGTTGGTACTCAGTTGCCTCGTCGTGAGGCTGCCGGCGAGCAGCTCGGGGAGGAACATGTTGGGTGGTTGAGGCGGCGGTGGGGTCGTCACAGGGGTGACGACTCATCTCAGACGCTGTCACGGCGTGATGTGACGTACATCCCACTCGGGACCGTTCGAGTTATCCGCGGCCCACTAGCCTAACATCGGATAGGCGGAGATCAGGGCGATCGCCTGCCCCATCAGTACGTCGCCGGGATAGTGCACGCCCAACATGACGCGAGAAAGGCCGACCAGCAGCGCCAGGACCAGCAGCGGCACGGTCAGCATCGGCATCGTACTGGCGAGTCCCACCGCCAGCGCCATCGCCGCGCAGGCGTGACCCGACGGAAACGAGAAGCGATCGGGGATGAGCACCAGTGCCCCCGACGATGCTCGAGCAGAAGGTCTCGGCCTCCCCACGGATCGCTTGACGACCTGCACGATGAGATGCGAAAGCCCGAGCAAGCACAGCGTGCGCCACGCCAATGCCATCGAGCCGCCTGGGATCGTCGTGTGCATGAGCGCAAGACCAATACTGGCGCGCGCACCGCCGAGGTGCGTGAGCATGGTCCAAAATCGGCGACGCGGGCGGGCCGTGCTGGCGGTGAGGGCAAGACGGGCGAACAATGCGCGATCACGCGCATCGAGTTGGTTCAGCCAGTGGCTCATGGACGAACAGATTCGTCATGTCACGTGACGGATTGCCAACGAGCGCATCACCGTCAGGACACGGGGACGTAACGCCGCTTACCGCGATGTCAGGCGCGCCAGCACACTCACCGTGGGATCAAACTGAACGCGGCGCACTACGGCACCCGCGAGCGGAATCACGAAGTCCTGTGCCGCCGCCGCCGGCACCGACAGCATGGTCACCGAATCGCCGCGATCGGTGCGCACAAGCACCGGCAGCTGCAACGCAAAGAATCCGAAACGCGATGCTTGCTGCACGCGTACCCGAAGCGCATCGCCCGAGTCGTCCACGGAGGTCACGATCTCAAGCTCCGCGAAGCCCGGCTTGTGCAGCCACTGAGCAAAGAAGTCGTGCAGCGAACGATGCGCGTGCGATTCCATCACCGCCTGCAGATCGGCGGTGTGCGCATTCCGGTTTCGGCGGGTACGCTGGTATTCTCGCAGCGCATCGAAGAACGCGGAATCACCGACCTCGAGTCGCAGCATATGCAGCACGAAGCCACCCTTCTGATAGCTGTTCGCATTCAACAGCGTGACCGGGTCGGTGGCGCCGACACTGTCTACCACCGGCCGCTGCGCCACCACCGTTGCCGCCATCACGTCATCGCGGATGCGAGACATCTCGGCGGCGAAGGCGCTGTCCCCCTGTGTTTCACGGGTGTACAACGCCGCAAGATAGGTGGCGAACCCCTCAGACAACCACAGATCGCTCCATTCGGCCGGCGTCACGGCATCGCCGAACCATTGGTGCGCGGTCTCATGTGCGATGAGTGACGTCGACAGGGTCCGTTTACGGAATGCGTCATCGGAATAGAAAATGGCCGTGGCGTTCTCCATGCCGCCGAATCGGGTGGCCGACTGCAGATGGTCGAGATGCGCGTACGCGTATGGTCCCAGCAGGTTCGCGAAGAACGTGACGATACGCCCGGCTTCGGCAAACGGTCCGGGCACAAAGTCACGCTCCTGCGGGAAGGTCCATACCGACTGCGCCACACAGCCCGCCCGACCGCCGGCGCCGCAGGCCGTCGCGCCGAGTGGCGTTTCCACCAGCGATGCCGCGGCCACGACCATGAGATACGTGGGGATCGGCTCATCCATGCGATAGCGCGTGACGGCCAGCGCAGGCCTTCCCGCACGGAGCACACGCGACACGCGCACGCCGTTCGCCACCACCGTGCGCGATGCCGGTGCGGTGACCGTCCACGTGACGGTGGCCTTGTCACCGGGCACATCGACCGACGGAAGCCAGAATCGTGCACGATTCGGCCAGTTGTCACCGAACGCACTCCAGCCCCGCGACGAGTCTTCGCGAATGATGAGCCCATCCTTCGGGGCGCCGTCATACACCACGCGCACCGTGAACGTCGCACCGTCGGTGGCGCGAAGCGGCACGTGCACCTGTGTGCTGTCCCGACGGAAGCCACGCGCCACGCCGTTCACCAGGACACGGCGCACGGCCAGGCGCGTCAGATCGAGCGACAGTGTGTCGGTCGCCACGCTGGCATCCGCGCGCGCCACC
>JBBQAK010000054.1:0-13232 GCA_038316215.1 Gemmatimonadales bacterium
GGCAGAAGCTCCGGCCGGTCCGGCCGGTCTGCAGGCAGTGTTCGGTCCGTTGCGTGACGCGCTTGGTGATGACTTCGCGGCTATCGGGATCTTCCCGGGCGGCGGCGGTGGTCGCGGTGGACGCGGCGGGCAGAACGCGCTCGTCGGCACCGGCGACTACAAGATCACCATTACGGTGGGCGGTACGTCGTACTCGAAGTTGCTGCGCGTCGAGCGCGTGAGTGGCGGCGAAGGTGCGGGCGGATTGTTTGGCCTCGACGACGAAGGACGCGAGCCGAACGATCGATAGGGCGCTGGTTGACGCCTGCAGGTGGCGTGTCGCACTACCCCGTGATCGGTTCGCCGGTCACGGGGTAGTGTTTATCCATTTGGCTATTCGTCATCGGACACGGCGGCGAGCTTCGTGCCCAAGTCGGTGAATCCGCGTGCGAACGCCAGCATGGCCGGCGTCGATTTGTCGTCCGACAGTGCATGTGCATCGGCCCCGCGGGCGATGAGCAGATCGCACAGCGGCTCGTAGCCGCGCGACGCTGCCAGATGCAACGGCGTATTACCGTGCGCGTCGCGCGCCGTCACGTCAGCGCCGGCAAACACGAGCCGTCGCACCAGCACCGGCAGCGTATTACCCGCGAGCGCTGCATGCAGTGGCGAATTACGTAGCGCGTTCGTCGAGTTTGCCGCGAGCGGCGCACCATGATCGATCAGCAACGTGACGGCGTCGTCGCGTCCGAAGAACGCGGCGAGATGCAACGGTGCCCATCCATCGCTGCTGCGAAGCACGCGGGCATCGTCGTCGTTCTCGATGGCCGTGCGGAGGGCATTCACATCGCCGAGAGCGGCGGCTTCGCAGGCGTCGATCGGGCGACCGGGGTGCAGCAGCTCGGCCAGCTCGGATGCGCCCATGTAGCAAGCGTGCAGGACCAGCGACTCGCCACCTGTCGCCCGCGACATGACCAGGGACGGATCATCGGCCAGCATCGTCGTGATCGTATCGCGGTCCTTCGAGCGGATCGCGGTCAGCAGGGCTTCAGGGGCAGTGCGAACCATGGGGAGAGTCTCGACGTCGAGAGAAGCGCGTGGCTCAGAGCGGCCGAACAGTGTCTCAACTTGATCACGGGAGGCCGGATTGGCTATCGTTGCCCCCCGCTAGTGCGTTAACCTCGCGGTATGCGTACTCGAAGCTGGTCCGTGTGCTGCGCCGTCGTGCCGACGCTCTTCGCCGCCTGCGTTACATCGCCCACGACGAGGGCGACCCCGGTGGCGCGCCCCGCGGTCGTCCCCGCGGCCACCCCGCTCGTCATCGCGCACCGTGGCGCCAGCGGACACCGACCAGAGCATACCCTTGAGGGCTACGCGCTCGCCGTGCAGATGGGCGCTGATTTCATCGAACCCGATCTCGTGAGCACAAAGGACGGCGTGCTGGTCGCGCGTCATGAAAACGAGATCGGCGGTACCACGGACGTGGCCGAAAAGTTCAGCTCGCGGAAAACGCGCAAAGTGATCGACGGCGACACTATTAGCGGGTGGTTCACCGAAGATTTCACATTGGCTGAGCTGCGTACGCTCCGGGCCAGGGAGCGCCTGTCGTTCCGGTCGCATACCTATGACGGGCAGTTCCTGATTCCGACGTTCGACGACGTGCTGACGTTGGCCGATTCGCTGGGGCGCGCGCGAGGGCGCGTCGTCGGGGTGTATCCGGAAACCAAGCACCCGACCTACTTTCGCAGCATCGGACTCCCGATCGAAGCGCCTCTGCTGCGTGGGCTGCGTGCGCGCGGACTCGATCGCGCCGACGCTCCGGTGTTCATTCAAAGCTTCGAGAGCGGCAATCTGCGCGTGCTCGCGACGCAAACGCGCATCCGCCTCATGCAGCTCGTCTCGTCGGCGCCGCAGGTCACGCCGACGGCGCTGCGCGACATCGCCACGTATGCCTATGGAATCGGGGCGAACACGCGCCAGATCGTTGGTGACGATTCATCGGCCGTGCCGACGTCGCTGATTACCGATGCGCACGCCGCCGGGCTCCGCGTGCATGCCTGGACGCTTCGTCCGGAGCCGGTCTTTCTCGCCAAGCGCTACGGTGGGGACCCATTGGCTGAAGTGCGGGAGCTGGTGCGACTTGGCGTGGATGGGTTGTTCGGTGACTATCCAGATCAAGTCGTACGGGGACTCAAGAAGTAGTATACGGCCGAGGTCGTCGCTGATAATTCGCGGGAATGGGACGCAGCGACACAATTGGGACTTGGCGCGCGTTTTGGGACCAATGCTGTCGACGTGCTTAAATGCTTTCACAAAATGTGGCGCGGATCATGCAACACTTTTCTGAACGAATCATCACTTCAGAAGAGGACATCGCATGCATACTGTGCCGAAGTATACGTCTCGCATCACCCGTCGCTCCGCGTTTCTGACGGCATCCGCTGGCGCCGTCGCGCTCGCTGCGAGCCTCGCCATCGCGCCGGCGGCCTCCGCGCAGGGCGTGCGCTTCACGTTGGCGCCGTCGGCCGAATACACGTGGTGGGACAAGAGTCTCGGTATCGAAGATGCCCCGTTTTACGGCGGCCGATTCGGGGCCGACTTCGGTTCACTGCTGTCGGTCAGCGGCTACTACCACCGCGCCAACTCGCTGAGCGTTACACGCGATAGCCTACTCTCGGGCGGCGTCCGGCAGCTCGGACCGCTTCGCACTACGACCGACGCCAGCACGTTCGGCGGCAACCTCGCCATTCGCTTGAGCACTGGGCGTATCGCACCGTTTCTCTCGGCGGGCGCCGGCGTAATGCGTTTCGAGGCTGACAGCGTGAAACGCCAGGATCAGATCAACTATCGGTACGGTGGCGGCATTCAATACGATGCCACGCCAAACATTCGTGCGATGGTGATGCTCGAGGATTCACGTTTCCGCTTGGCACCGGGCACGCTGTTCAGCAGCACCACCGGTGGCAACTCGCTGGCTGAGCGCCGCACGACGCGCAGCAACTGGACGGCCAGCGCGGGATTGGGTATCGCCATCGGCGGTGCACTCGACGAACAAACGAACGACAACGAACGCACCGATCGCTGGTCGATCGGCTCGGTGCCGTTGGAAGCGTTCGCTGGTCGTCTGGATTTCGATGACAAGTCGTTGCCGCGTCAGGCGTTGGTCGGCGTACGCACTGGCATCGATGTGGGACAGTTTGTTGGACTCCGCGCCTTCTATTGGCAGGGGCGCTCCGGCAATCTGCGCGACAAGCAGCCGACGGAGAGCTACGGCGGTGAAGCCCAGTTCAACTTCACGCGCTCGCGTGGCCCGTCCCCGTTCATTGTGCTTGGCGCCGGTCGTCTCGATTTCGGTGCCGACTATCGCGACACGCTGGGGCGTGCGCGCGATGTGGAAACAGCGCTGATCGCTGGTGCGGGTGTGGCGTTCCGGCTCACGGACAACTTCCGACTCAATGTCGCTGTGCGTGACTATGTGCGCGGGCCGCAAGATCTCGACAGTATCGCCACCACCGACCAGCTCTCCAACAACCTGATGTACACGGTTGGACTTGGCTTTGATCTGGGTCGCTCGCGCAAGTCGATGCCGAGTCGTGATGAGCGCGACGCGCGCGTCGACCGTGAACGCATGGCGAGTGATCGTGAGGAGCGCATGATGACCCGCGACGCCGATCTGCTTCGCATGCGCCGAGACATGGCTGCACGCGATACGATCGTAAACGGCCGGGATTCCATCGTCATCGTCGAGCGTCGTGTGGTGAGGGAGAATGCGCAGCCGCGCATGGAGCCGGCGCAGACCATGCGTCCCTCGATGATCATGCTGCCGGTGCCGACGGTCGGAGAGCTGTACATCCGCTACGGCGACAGCACGCAGCGTACGATGCGCGTGACGCCTGCCGATGCCCAGCGCATGACGGACAGCACGGCGGCACGTCAGTCGAACGATGCGCTCGTGCGTGAGCTTCGCGGCCAGATCGAGAGCCTCGAGTCGCGGCTACGTACGCCGGACGCCGCCGGTCGTGACAACGTCAAGGACGAAGAGATTCGCGCACTTCGCGCGCGCCTCGACGCGCTGGAAATGCAGTTGCGGATGATGCCGATGCGCACCGCGCCGGCAAACGTGGCGCCGGCAAAGGCCGAAACACCGCCGAGTGTGGTGGTGGTACCGTCGAGTGCGATGTCGACCGCCACGAGCGCCACGAGCGCCACGCGGATTGAGCAGGTATCGCCGTATGTGGCCGGCTTCGATCAGCTGGTGGTCGGTGCGCAGCTTGACCTTGGTCCGGTGTTCGGCATTCCCGCGCTACGACTGGTGCCGGATTTCGCGATCGGCCTCGGCAATGATGCCTCGGTCTCGCTGGCCGTCGGCGCACAGTACGATTTCGGACCACTCCGTCTCAGCACGCCGGGGAGCTATCGCCCCTACCTGCGTGCCGGCCTCGGCTTTCTCGCCGCGAGCGGTGACCGGGACTCCGAGTTCGGCGTCAACGTCGCCTATGGCGTGACCTACGATCGCGCGGCGACCTCGGCTGGCAGCGATGCCGACCGCCGTCGCCCGCAGTATTTCGTGGAGCATCAGGGGATCAACTTCTTCAGCACGAACCGCTTCCTTGTCGGAATGCGTTTCATGACGAAGTAACGGACGCACATGGTCAAACCGCGGGCACCGGAGTCTTTGCCACCGACTCCGGTGCCCGACGGTAGATTTGCACGAAATGTCAGAGACTCAATCGACCAGCCGCCTCGAGAAGGACCTCCCGCTCCGCGACGATATCCGTTTGCTGGGACGCATCCTGGGCGACACGCTGCGAGAGCAGGAAGGCGACGCCATCTTCGAACTCGTCGAATCGGTACGACAGACGGCGGTGCGGTTTGCACGCGAGGGAAGCCCCGACGATCGCGCCGAACTACATCGACTCCTCGACGTACTGTCCCCCGACGACATGCACCGGGTGGTCCGCGCCTTCGCCTACTTTCTGCAGCTCGCGAACATCGCCGAGGATGCGCACCGCTCGCGGCGTCGGCGTGAACACGAGCTCATGGACTCACCGCCGCGCGAGGGCAGTCTTGCCTTCTCGCTCGACGCGGTCGTTCGTGAACATCCAGATGCTCCGACAAAGCTCGAGGCGTTCTTTGCGTCTGCCCTGGTGTCGCCGGTGCTGACGGCGCACCCCACAGAAGTACAGCGGCAGAGTACGCAGCGTGCGCTGCACCAAATCGCCGACGTGCTCGATAGGCGCGACCGGCAGACGCTCACGCCCGACGAGCAGCATGACGCCGACGAGACGCTCAAGCAGGTCGTGCTGACACTCTGGCACACGCGCATGGTGCGCAGCGAGCGACTCCGTGTGATGGACGAAGTGAAGAACGGCATCAGCTATTTCCGTAGCACGTTCTTCACCGAACTCCCTCGCCTGCACGGCGACACCGAGGACCTACTGCGCGCACGCTTCCCCGATCACACGTGGGCGTTGCCGGCTTTCCTGCGCGTGGGGAGCTGGATCGGCGGTGATCGCGATGGCAATCCGTTTGTGACCGCCGAGACGTTGCGGGAGACCGTACGCCTGCAGGCGTCAGCCGCCATAGAATTCTATCTCGATGAGGTGCACGCGCTCGGGTATGACCTGCCGCTGTCCGACCGACTCGTGTCTGTGACGGCCGAGCTCTCGACCCTCGCGTCGCGTTCTCCTGACACGTCGTCGCAACGACTCGATGAGCCGTACCGCCGCGCCCTGATCGGCGTCTACTCGCGGCTGGCGGCCACCGCGCGGGAGCTAGGATTGCCGGCGCCGATCCGTCAGGCGATCGGCACCGATGCCCCGTACGCGACGTTTTTGGAGTTGGCCGCCGATCTGGCCATCGTGCGGGATTCACTACGGGAGCACGGGAGCGAACGACTCACGACCGGTCGCCTGCGTCGGTTGTTGCGCGCGGTGGAGCTGTTTGGTTTTCATTTGGCTCCGCTCGATCTGCGTCAGAACGCCGATGTACACGAGCGTGTGGTCGCTGAGCTGCTGGCAAGCGCGGGCGTGTGCACCGACTACGGCACCCGCAGCGAAGCTGAGCGGATCAGCATGCTGACCAATGAGCTCACGGGGACGCGGCCATTGTACTCACCGCATCTGTCCTACTCGAGCGAGGTAGCGGGAGAGCTCGCCATTGCTTTCGCCGCGCATGATTTGCGCGAGCGTTTCGGCGACGCATTGCTTCCGCACTATATCATTTCGAAGTGCGATGGTGTGTCGGATCTGTTGGAAGTGGCGCTGGTACTGAAGGAGGCGGGGCTCGCGAGCGGCGGTGCCTCGCCAACGACCGCGATGCAGATCATTCCGCTGTTCGAGACGATTGCAGACTTACAGCGCGCCGGCCGCACGATGGATGCGCTGTTCACGCTGCCGGTGTATCGCGCGCTGGTCGCCTCGCAGGGCGACTGCCAAGAAGTGATGCTGGGCTACTCCGACAGCAATAAGGACGGTGGTTTCCTGACCTCGGGGTGGGAGTTGTATCAGGCCGAACAGGCACTCATGCGCGTGTTCGCGCGTCATGGTGTCAAGTTGCGACTCTTTCACGGGCGTGGCGGCTCGGTGGGACGCGGTGGTGGTCCGAGCTACGAGGCGATTCTTGCGCAGCCGGCGGGCGCGGTGAGCGGGCAGATTCGCATCACCGAACAGGGGGAAGTGATCGCGTCCAAGTACGCGACGCCCGACGTGGGCAGGCGGAATCTGGAGCTGCTGGTGGCGGCTACGCTCGAGGCGTCGCTCACCGATCATGAGCAGCGTCGCGAGCATGCCGAGAGTGTGGAGCAGGACTTCCACCCGGTGATGGATCGACTGTCATCAATCGCCTTCCGTGCATATCGCACCCTGGTGTACGAGACGCCTGGCTTTGTGCAGTACTTCCGCGAGTCCACGCCATTGGCCGAGATTGCCACGCTGAACATCGGCAGCCGACCGGCCTCGCGGCGCCCAAGCGAGCGCATCGAAGACCTTCGGGCCATTCCGTGGGTATTCTCGTGGGCGCAGTGCCGTCTTATGCTGCCGGGATGGTACGGATTCGGATCGGCGATCGCCGAGTACCTCGCCGATACACCAGACGGTCTTCCGATGCTGCAGCGCATGGCGCAGCGGTGGCCGTTCTTTCGCACCCTGCTGTCGAACATCGACATGGTGCTGGCCAAGTCGGATCTTGCTGTGGCGTCGCGCTACGCCGAGCTGGTGCAGGATGTCGAGCTACGACAACGCGTGTTTGCGCTCTTGTCGGCGGAGTGGCACCGCACACGCGACGCCTTGCAGCAGATCACGGGGCAGACCGAGTTGCTGGTGGAGAATCCGCTGCTGAAGCGATCGATCGCCACACGATTTCCGTACATGGACCCACTCAATCACCTGCAGCTCGAGCTATTGCGTCGCTATCGCGGTGCGCAAGCGTCGGGCGCCGGTGCCGACGAAGAGCGTCAGCGACGCGGCATTCACATCACGATCAACGGGATCGCCGCCGGGTTACGCAATAGCGGCTAATTCCGCTCGGTGGCGGCGCGCCATGCCTCAAGAGATCGCACGCGTGCCTCGAGCGCAGTGTCTGCCGTGGCCACGGTGGCCGTTGCCGCGGAGGCAACTGCCACGGCTACGGGCGCTGGCTTCGTGACCAGCGGTGCTGGAGCGGTTGTGCGAAACGCGCTCGTCCCGCCAGCGCCGCGAAGCCCTCGTCCAGCCACACGAAGCAACGTCCGTCCACCGGCGCCCATCCAGAACCAACGGAACAGCACCTCGCCGATGCCGCGCCGCAACGGTGACTTGAGTAACCCGACAATGGCGAGCCCACGCGTGACATACACGGAGTACAGCATGATCGCCCCCGGGTTAGAGACGCTAAACATCCCCGGGCTATACTCGGTACGCTGATACTTCAGTACGTATGCGCGGAGTGCGAAGCCGGCAAGCAAGAGCGTCGCGAACAGTATGTCCTGTCTCCGACGGAGACGAACCACCGCTGGATCCGCGCGGAGTTGCGCGCGTTCGGCTTCACCTTCGGCTAAGACCGCGGCAAAGCCGGATTGAATCTCGGCAATCGAGAAGTTGCGCTTGGCGAGTCGTCGCGCCTGTTGAAACAGCTGCGCAAAGAGACCCCACACCGCCGCGCCAAACAGCACCATCGGCAAAATGCGATCGAACGTGTCCCCGTAGGCCTGATCGAGCACGGCCAGCAGCAAGAGGCCGATCACGACCGCACACGCCAACAGCAAGCCTGCCCGTCCCGCCTCCTGCGCAAACAGCCGGATCGGCAGCGGCACGTCTGCCCCGCGCAATGTCGATGCGTCAAGTCGCTCGACGAGTTCGTCGGCCGCCGCGTACCGCTCTTCGGGCGCCTTGTTGGTGCAACGCGCGATGACGTCCGCGAGCAACGCCGGTACATCGGCGCGCAGCTGACCGATGGGTGGCACGCTTTCGGTGAGCTGCTTTACCAGCACCTTCGAGATCGAGTCGCCGGTCATGGCCGGATAGCCGGCCAGCGCAAACCACGCCACCAGTCCGAGCGAGTACAGGTCGCTGCGGCCGTCGATGGTGTCACCAGACGCCTGTTCTGGGCTCATGTACTCGGGCGTGCCCACCACCTCGCCCACGCGCGTGAGCGACGGCGCGGCTACGGTGGCGGTGATCGAGCGCGAAATACCGAAGTCCATCACCAGCGCGCGTCCCGTGGCGCGCTCGATCATGATGTTGTCCGGCTTAATGTCGCGATGCACGACCCCGCGACTGTGTGCGTAGGCCAGCGCGTAGCTCACATCCTGCAGCAGGCGCACGGTGTCGCGTACCGACAGCGGCCCAGACCGCTTCACGAGATCGGCGACGCTCTCTCCCTCCACGTAGCCCATTACGAAGGCGAGCAGACCGTCGCGGTCTTCGACACTGAACACCGGAACGATGTTCGGATGGGAGAACGACGCCGCCGTGCGCGTTTCACGCAGGAATCGCTCGCGCAGGTCGCTCTGCTGCGCGAACTGGGGTGGCAAGACTTTAATGGCGACCGGGCGATCAAGCTGTCGATCGCGGGCGAGATAGACCGCCCCCATGCCGCCCTGCCCCAACAGGCGTTCAATGGAAAAGCGATCACCGATCGCTGCCTGCAAATCGGTGATCGCTTCTCTCATTGTTCGGCTACTCCATGGCGAATTCGCGGGCGAACGCCACGTTGAACGAGAACGTCTTTGCGCGGCTTCGCGTCTCCATCATGTTGGCCACGCGCTCGAGACGCTCGGTGACCGCCATGATCTTCTCCTGCGCCTTGCGACCGGCTTCGTTCAGCCCTTCAAGGGTGTCGATCGACCAGAACTTGATCAGGTCTTCGACAATCTTGATGTAATCTCGCGGACCGTAGATGCCGGCGCGGCGGATCACGTCGGCCATTTCGCGGAAGTGCGGCATGCTGACACCGGGCATGTCGATGCTTGGCATGATCAACGCAGCCGACTCGAGGGCGCGATTGGGATCACGCGCCAGCACGCGCAGGAAGACCTCGCGATAGAACACGTAGTGCCGCGCTTCTTCCTTGGCGACGTTTTGCAACACGGTGCCGATGAGCGGCTCGTACTGGCCGGCCAGCTTGCCCGTATTGGCGTGACTCACCTGCGTAGCGCGTTCCTGCAGCGATGTGTACACAAAGACGCGGTACGGATCTTTGTCCCACGTCGGCTCGAAGCCCGCTTTGAGATACTCGAACTGCATGCGCTCGAGTACCGGATTGTCGAGGATCTTGCTGTCGTGCGCGTAGTCATGCAGCACCGCTCCGTGCCGGTCTTCCTCGGCCGTCCAGAGATTGGTCCACTTTGCCCAGAACGTGTCACCGCCAAGGTACGTGGCCAACAGACGGTGGAAATGGGGCAGACCTTCTTCGGTGAGCGTATTGAGCGCCAAGGCGACGCGGGCCGGCATGCTGATGCCTTTCGCGCGCTCCCGGAGTTGCTTCACAAACGCATCTGGGTCGGTGTCCGGCTCGGGGGCCAGCAGTTCCGACGGGAACCACAGAATTCGTTTGGCTTCATGCGCGACCGTCAGGTCTGCGACGTCCTGTTCAAGGTCCGCGAGGACCTCGACTTTGGCGATGGTTTCGTTGTCGGGAATGTACATAATCCGAAAGGTATCGCCCTGTGGGGCGCCACGGAACGGAAAGGTGTCTTCCCCCGCCGAATCCTGAGTTAACTTCCGAACTATGAACCCCCCTTCCAAAGGCAAGCCCAAGTACGACACCAAGCGCGCCTGGGCTGAGGCCCGCGCGCTGATCTGGGAACACCGCACCTCCGTGACCGTCGGACTCGTGCTGATGTTGATCAGCCGCGCCGCTGGGTTCGTGCTCCCGTACTCGACGAAGATGGTGCTCGACGAGGTCCTGCCCAACCGCGACATCCGGATGCTCGGCTATATCGCGCTCGCCGGCCTGGCCGCGACCATCGTGCAGTCGATCACCGGCTACGCGCTCTCGCAGGTCGTGAGCGTGGCGGCACAGCAGGCCATCGCGCGCCTGCGTGAAGAGGTGCAAGGGCACCTGATTCGACTCCCGGTCAAGTTCTTCGATAGCACCAAGACCGGTGTGCTGGTGTCGCGCGTGATGAGCGATCCGGAAGGCATTCGCAATCTGATCGGCACCGGGTTGATTCAGCTGACCGGTGGTATCGTGAGCGCGATCGCGGCGCTCGGCGTGCTCTTCTATCTCAACTGGAAGCTCACCGCCGCGACGATCGTATTTCTCGCCGTGTTCGGCGTCGTCATGTCGATCGCCTTCAAGCGCCTGCGGCCGATTTTCCGTGAGCGCAGCGTCATCACGGCCGAAGTGACGGGTCGGCTCACCGAGACGCTGGGTGGCATCCGCCTGATCAAGGTGTACACGGCCGAGGAGCGCGAGAAGGAAGTGTTCGGCAAGGGTGTGCAGAAGCTCTTCGAGAACATCGCCAAGACCATCACCGGTACGTCGCTCACGGGCACGCTCGGGTTGGCCGTGGTTGGCGTGATCGGCTTGATCGCGATGTACGTGGGTGGTCGCGACGTGATCAATGGACAGATGACCGTCGGCAGTCTGATCACCTTCGTGTTTTTCATTGTCCTGGTAACGGCGCCGTTGGTGCAAATCGCGAGCATCGGGACGCAGATCACCGAGGCCTTCGCCGGGCTCGATCGGATTCGCGAACTCCGCGACATGCCCACCGAAGACCAGGAAGACGCCGCCAAGACCGCGGTGCCTTCGGTCGTGGGGCGCGTAGAGTTCGACCATGTGACGTTCGAATACGAAGCGGGTACACCCGTGCTCAAAGACGTTTCATTTACCGCGCCGGCCGGCACCACGACGGCCCTCGTGGGGTCGAGCGGCAGCGGCAAGAGCACCATGATCTCGTTGATTATGGCGTTCGCCCAGCCGCAGCAGGGACAGATCAAGGTGGACGGCACGCCCGTGTCCGAGCTCAAGCTGCGCGAGTATCGTCGTCATCTGGGCGTGGTCATGCAGGACAATTTCCTGTTCGATGGCACGGTGATGGAGAACATCGCCTTCACCAAGCCCGGCGCCACGAAGGACGAGGTGATGGCCGTGGCCAAGATCGCCAACGCACACGAGTTCATTCAGGGCTTCCCGCAGCAGTACGACACGATCGTGGGCGAACGCGGCGTCAAGCTGTCCGGTGGTCAGCGTCAGCGTGTGGCGATCGCGCGCGCGATCCTCGCCGATCCGCGCGTGCTCATTCTCGACGAGGCCACGTCGTCGCTGGATTCCGAGAGCGAGCACCTCATTCAGGAAGGACTGCGCCGTTTGCGGGCGGGCCGTACGACGTTCGTGATCGCGCATAGACTGAGCACCATCACGAGCTCCGACCAGATCCTTGTGCTGGAGCACGGGCAGATCATCGAACGCGGTACGCATCAGGAACTGCTCGCCATCGGCGGACGCTACCGTGACCTGTACAACCGGCAGTATCAGCTGGAACAGGACCAGTTCATCAACCCGGGCGAGGAAATCGCGGCCACGGGTTGAAGTCCCGGCTGGGACGCCACATTTGGCCGGGGGGTTAGGTTTCTAACGTCCTTGTCCGTTATCCCCGACCCAGCCCCTGTGACCCCTACGCCGTCGTTTTCTTCGCTGCAACTGCATCCGAGCCTCCAGAAGGGCCTCAAGGAGCTCGGTTTTGCCCGTCCCACCCCAATTCAGGCCGAAGCGATTCCGCCGGCTCTGGAGGGACGTGACGTCCTCGCCTGCGCGATGACGGGCAGCGGCAAGACGTATGCGTTCTTGCTCCCCATTCTTCATCACATCATGGAGAAGCCGCGCGGGATCACGCGGGCGCTGGTCATTACGCCCACGCGTGAACTGGCGGCGCAGATTGTCGAAAGTCTGAACGACGTGACGATCCACACGCCGCTCACGGGTGCGGCGGTGTTTGGTGGTGTGGGCATGGGGCCGCAGGAACACGCGTTCCGCAGCGGCGCTGACGTCATTGTGGCCACGCCGGGTCGCTTGCTCGATCACTTCCGGATGCCGTATGCGAAGCTCGAGCATCTCGAGTATCTCGTACTCGACGAAGCCGATCGGATGCTCGACATGGGCTTCCTGCCCGAGATCAAGAAGGTGCTGCGTCATCTGCCGCAGAAGAAGCGGCAAACGCTGTTCTTCAGCGCCACGATGCCCGCGCCCATCGCGGCGCTCACGAAGGATCTGCTCAGCAATCCGTTCACGCTCAACCTGCAGCGTCAGGCGGCTCCGGCCGTCGGCATCACGCAGGCCGTGTACCCCGTGTCGCAGGACCTCAAGAGCGGTCTCCTGGTCGCGCTGCTCAAGCGCGGCGACATGCCGCAGGCACTGGTGTTCACGCGCACGAAGCACCGCGCGAACCGGCTGGCCTCGCAGCTCGTGACTGCCGGGATCAAGGCGGAACGCATTCATGGCAACCGCTCGCAGGCGCAGCGCACGCAGGCACTCGCGGGATTTAAAGACGGCGCCTATCAGGTGCTGGTGGCCACCGACATCGCGGCCCGTGGTATCGACGTGGAAGCACTCGGCCACGTCGTCAACTTCGACGTGCCGCTGGCCGCCGAGGACTACATCCACCGCGTGGGTCGTACGGCGCGTGCGGAAGCGACCGGTGAGGCGTTCACCTTCGTGTCGCCCGAAGAAGAAGCCCGTGCGCCTCGTCTTCCTGCGCAGGCCGCCGCTGAGGACGTTGAGTCTGGCGGCTACGGTGCTGGCGCGTCTGGGCTGTCCCCGCAGCAGTTCCT